>NZ_JBFANM010000016.1:0-194970 GCF_040674815.1 Nonomuraea sp. NPDC049709 | reverse complement strand
CACCAGTCCGGCCACTTCGGCGGCGTCGGGGTAGCGGGCGGCGGCGGCGCGCAGCCGCCGGGCCGCGTCGTGGGCGAACGCGACCCGGTCCGCCTCCGCCAGGACGGGCAGGCGGGAGCCGTCCGAAGGCGGCCCGAGGAAGGCGTGCCGGATCAGGTTGCGGTCGCGCCGGGGCAGCGCGGAGAAGTCCGTCATCAGGGCGGCCGCCAGGTCGTTCCAGGCGATCACCTCGAACGTCACGGACAGCACGAACGCGGCGGCCTGCGGCAGCCGGTCCAGCAGGTCCAGGATGCTCCGGTGCACCTCGCGGCACGGGCCGGGCGGCGGGGCCGGTGGGGCGCCGGCCAGGTGGTGCAGGTGGTCGCGCTCGGCGTCCGACAGGCGCAGCGCCCGGGTCAGCCCGGCCAGCACCTCGCGGGACGGGCGCGCGGCGCGGGCCTGTTCGAGGCGCGTGTAGTACTCGGTCGAGATGTACGCGAGCTGGGCCACCTCCTCGCGGCGCAACCCGGGGGTACGGCGCCGCCGCCCGGCCGGGAGACCCACGTCGGCGGCGTCGATCCGCTCCCGCCTGCTGCGCAGGAAGGCAGCCAGTTCCTGTCTGTCCACGCTTCCACTATGCGTGGCCCGCGCCGCGCCCAGCCAGGTACAACCGGGGCCTGGCTGGGCTCCGTACCCCGGGACCAGGCTCGATGCCATGACTCATGACACGAACACGGGCCTGCTGGCCGGCAAGATCGCCTTCGTCACCGGTGCCGGGCGCGGCATCGGCGCCGCCGCGGCGCGGCTGTTCGCCAGGGAGGGGGCCACGGTCCTGCTCACCGCCCGGAGCGAGGACCAGCTCAAGGCGGTGACCGAGGAGATCCGGGCGGCGGGCGGCACCGCCGACCACGTCGTGTGCGACCTGGCCGACGCGGGTAGCGTGCGCGCCGCGGTGAACCGGGCCGTGGACCTGTACGGGAGGCTCGACGTCGCCTTCAACAACGGCGCGACGGCGGTGCCGCCGGCGCCGATGGACCGGATGCCGGAGGCCGACTTCGACCTGATGTACACCGTGAACCTCAAGGGACAGTGGGTCGCCATGTCCGCCGAAGTGAGCGCCATCCGCGCCACCGCCGGGACCGGGGCGATCGTCAACACCTCCACCGTCGGCAGCTGGGGGCCCAACCCCTTGCTGCCCGCCTACGGCGCGATGAAGCGGGCGCTCAACAGCCTCACCGAGTCGGCCGCCGCCACCTACGGCCCGGAGGGCATCCGGGTCAACGGGATCGCCCCCGGCACCACGCTGACCGCCATGGTCCACGCCTGGGAGGCCGCCTCTCCCGGGATCGTCGAGCAGCTCAACGCGCGGACCGCGCTGCGGCGCGCGGCCGCGCCCGAGGAGGTCGCCGAGGCCGCCGCCTGGCTGCTCAGCGACCGCTCCTCCTACGTGACCGGGGCAGTGCTGCGGGTGGACGGCGGCCTGGGTTGAGCTGGGCAAGCCGATGAACGACGCCGACGTGGTCGCAAATGCTGGCCCGCCACCACGTCGCCACGATCGGGAAATGACGGCCGCCGCCGTCCTGACGGGCAACCGCTGCTCAGCAAGCCCGACGGGCGGCCCATCGACCGCCGGCGGGTCCGCGACGCGTTTCGCGAGGCCGCCCCGCTGGGCGGGCGCGACGCCGTGCCCCTCGGTTGAGCCGCCGGCTTCGCAAGCCCGACACCACCGGGCCCCTTCACCTCATGGGCCGTGCTGGTCGCCGGCAGCGGTCGTGGGTGTTGGCCGCGCTGATCGCGAACAGGACACGGCCGGTCATCACCGCGGAGTGAGCTGATCCGCATGTCGAGCCGCTCACCGTCCAGGCTGGGCTTGAGCATGCCCAGCATCACCACGACGTGGCCGAACGGCAGGCGGACACCGTCCAGGCCCTCGACGAACATGTCCTTCCGCAGGTTCTCGCCGTGGTGGACCACCCATTGGAACGGGCGGTTCATCTTGCCGATGATGTAGTACCTGCTGACCGCGGCGATCCCCGCGGCCTGGACGAGCTGGTCGTGCTCGAGGTCCTCTTCAGGGGTACGGCCGTCGGCTCCGCCATCGGTGTCGCCGCCGTACAGGCCGAACTCGGTCACCCAGACCGGGGTGGCGGGGTTGAGACCGGCGCCGCCCAGCATGCTCTGCACCCGGCTGCGCTCGCTCTGGGCCTGGATCGGTGCGTCGAGCAGGCCATAGGACTGGTAGCAGACGAAGTCCAGCCGCTTGCCCTTGTCCTGGTCGGCGGCGTAGAGGGCGAAGAAGGGGTTCAACCACTCGGGACGCGGTCGCGAGATGCCCGGCCCGCCCATGATGATCGGGATGGCGGGCTTCAGCTGCTCGTTCACCGCGTTGACCGCCCGGTAACCGGCCCGGTAGAAGGGGTAGAACTGGCTGGGCGTCATGTTCCCTGACGACGCCTGATTGGCCTCGCCCCATGGCATGACGCTGTCGATCTGCGGATAGCGCCTTTTGTGGTCCAGCAGTGTGGTGCGCACGATCTCCTCCCACAGCGCCGGGGTCTCGGCGACGCTGGGCGAGCTGATGATCAGATGCAGCCGGCTGCTGTAGGCGGCGGCCTGGTCCAGGTAGGGATAGTTCCTGGCCAGGTCGTACGTGCTAGTAGCGGTCCGGCCTGGCGAACACCCGCGCCCACTTGATGTGGAAGTCGTTCTTCAGCTGGTCCATCGTCTTGGGGCCGAGCGGGCCGCGCTTGAAGTACCAGTTGGCGTGCGTGTGGCTGATGTACCAGGCGGGGTTGGGGAAGCCGCCCATGCCCGACGAGGCGTTCACGGTGACGCTGCCGGAACGCACCGTACGCGCGGCCGCTGGGGTGACGAGACCTGCGGCGGCGAGGCCACCGATGCTCGCCAGCAGCGTGCGGCGCGGCAGGTTCTTGTCCATGATGGTGACTCCCGGAGTGGTCGGTTCAGGGCGCGGCGGCGATGCGCTTTGTGCTGAGTCGGCCGGATCCGGCGACGGATGTCCGTCTTCTCGCCGGCACCGCAGCGCAGGCGGGTGGGACATGGTTGACGTCGCAGCTCTCGTGATACCCGTGCGCATCATTCGGCGATGGGTGCCAGCCAAGCAGGGGCGATCATCGTGGGGCAACTGACGACGTCACCAGAGACCTGCCGCCATACCGCCGGCATACCGCGCCCGCAGCCAGCCGCCGCGGTCGCGCAGGCCCGGGGGCAGGGACGCGGGTTCGCAGCGAGGGCACCGCTAAAGGTGATCACGGGGACGGTGGCGAGTTCCTTTGCGGTGGCGCTGAGCGCTTGGCCGTTCAGGGCGGCGGGTGTCAGCGTGGTGTCTTCGATGAGGGCCGGGTAGCGCCGGCACGTTTCCGTCCAGCATGAAGTGCAGGTCGGTGTGGAGTGGGGTTCGCCTGCCATGCGGCGCCCGCGCGTCCTCGGCGTCCATGTTCGCCCAAGGTGCGCAGCGCTGCTATGACCTGCGGCGGCGCACCCGTCGTGCCGGGCTGCTAACCGGCGGTAACCCATCGCGACCGTTCAATCTGCGGCATGGGGCACGCCGTCGCCGCCGTCGCCGCCGTCCCGACGGAACGGCGGCGAAGGCGGCGTTTCGAGCGGGGTCGGAGCCTTGGCCTACATGGCCCGTGAAGGGGGTGTCGGCGCTACCGCCGGGTGCCGCCCGGCGAGTCCCTTGCGCGGGCATCCCGCCTGGTCACAGGAGGTTCAGCCGCAGTGCACGTTGTTGAGCTTGACGCTCGTCCACGAAGGTGAGATTCCCTCGACGTCAATACACTGGCCAGGCGCCGAGACGTACACCGGGCCGGCGTAGTACTGGTAATTGTCGGCGTCGGTGTCTTTCCCGCTGCCGTCGCCTCTCGAGATCGTAACGCCCTTCCAGCTCGTGGTGTTGGCGTAAGGGCCGTCACCGTAGGTCAGGGCGCAGTTCTTGCCGGTGCTGGAGCTGTAGTACACCTCCAGAATGCCCGTACGGTAGCCGTACTTCTCGATGCCGATGCTGTAGACGCCGACCCGGGTGTAGCTGCTGCCGCAGGGTCCGGCCGCGCCGGCCGGGGTGGCGCCTGCCACCAGCGTGGTGGTGGAGGCCAGGGTCGCGCCGGCCAGGAGGGCCGCCAGCTTGCGTATGCGCACGAAGATCCTTTCGCTTGCCAGTGCTGTGATCATGAGTACCACCGGCTCACAGCCGCCGCACACGACTGGTGATCAATGTGATGGTTCCCACAGATTCGGCAGGCGGAGGAGTATTCCGGGCGGACCGACGCCCGCGCCCTCGCCGACGTCCGCCGTACGGGACTCATCGGCGACGGCTTCTTCGACGCGGCCCTGTGTCGCGCGACCCGCCGGTTCGGACAGGTGCATCGTGATGGTCACAGCGTCCAGTACCTCGGTGCCGAACGGCGCCGCGTCGGGCCAGGTCCGCGCCGGCCGGGACGGCGAAGGCCCGTTCGCCCTCCACGGTCAGCCCGCGCGGCGTGTCGGGCTCGATCGCCGCCCCGCCCGCCGTGGCGGCGACAGTGAGGCCCGCGACCTGCAGGGGCCCGGTGCCCAAGCGACTGGACAGCCGCACCGTCCCCGCCGATGCTGAGCCGTACGGTCAGCTCACGCGAAGAAACCGATGACGCCGCGGATGCGGTCCTCGGCGAATTCGACCACGTCGTAGCCGGTGGCGACCGTGCCCGGCCGCCAGGTGAACAGCGCCCTGCCGTGGTGGGTGCCGATCACCTGGCCGAGGGCGAAGCGCAGGTCGCCGAGCTTCTCGTGGGCCCGGCCGATCGCCTCCGACAGCTCGGCGTGCCCCAGCAGGCCCGCGTAGTCGGGGTCGGAGTAGGACACGTCCTCGGTGAGGACGGACTTCATCAGCGTCTCACGGGCGGCGGCGTCCCGCTCGTTCCAGACGTCGAGGTACTTGAGGATCAGTTCGTCCATTTCGCGGCTCCTTCGAGGGTGAGGGTGGGACGGAGGGTTATGAGGGCCCGCCCGCCGAACAGCAGCGGCCCGCCGGGCCCGACCGGCCGGCGCCACGTGAGGTACTGGTGAACAACGCGGGTGTCTACCCGTGCGGCCCCACGGCCAGACGACCGAGAAGGACTTCGACGGGGTGTACGCGGAGTACGGTCCGCGCGGCGTGCGGGTGAACGCCGTGAGTCCGGGACCGACCCGTACCGAGGGCACCGCCGACATGGCCGAGGACCTGAACCAGCTCGCCCGAGCCGCCCCCGCCGGACGCCCGGGCACGCCGGGGGAGGCCGCTGAGGCAATCGCCTTCCTGGCGTCGCCCCGGGCGAGTTTCATCCTCGGAGCAGCCCTCCATGTGGACGGCGGCCGGGTCGCTGCCTGAGCGGAGGCAGATCACTGGCCGGGCGCGCCCGGCCAGTGATGACGGCGCCACCGCAGACGCGGCGGCGCCAGGTTCAGCAGGGTGATCTTGGGGTGCAGCCAAGTCAGACCTTCTGGGAGGATCGGACCGGATCTTGGCGCTACGCCATTAGAGCTTGCACTCGGATGGTCGACTACGAACCGGCCCTGGCCAGTTCCGTTCTTCCTGCCAAGGGCGGCGAAGCCTTTACCCGGAGCTCCGCCGACTCTCCGTCACCGGTGCCGGGGCCGTGCGAATCTGAAAGCCGTGGGACTTCTCCGGCTCGCCGTGCTCGTGGGTCTGACGGTGCGGCACCTGTGCCAAGGCGCCCCTCGGCCGCCCCAGAAGGATCTCCCCGTAGCCGGGCCGGCGGTGAGGCGTCCGCGCAGTCACCGGCTGATCACCGGGATGTTCGCGCTGTCCGCGCTGCTCGGCGCGGCTGCCTGGAACTCGTACCAGACCGCCGCGCCCGTGCCCCTGTACACCCGCTTCGACGGGAGCATCGGCGTGTACGTGACGGTGCCAGAGGGCGAACGCGCCCTCGACCTTCTCACGCTGGCCGTCAAGGCGGACCCCTGCGCCGATCTCCAGGCGGACGGGATCGCGCTCGAGGGAGAGGATCTGGCGCAGTGCGGACCGGACACGTACGAGTTCGTGATGACCGGCCTCGCGACGAAGGGAGCTCCGCCGTGTTATGGCTATCGCATCACCCTCGACGGCGATGCGCGGTTGTCGGAGATGGAGCTCAACGACCGGCCTCGGCGGGCCACATCGGTGATCGACGGGAAACTCTGCCGTTCTAGCGCGGAATTCCTACTCCTGGAGCCCGTCCGCATCAGCGGGCGAGCGAGGGTGCCACTCGTGACCTCACGCGGATACACGACCGTGCTCGCCGCTCCATCGGTCATGTACGAGGGCGCCTCGAACGCCGACAAGACGCACATTTCCTGGCAGCTCGGCCGCATGCCGCTCGACAGCGTCGTGGAGTCGGGTACCGAGTACGGCCGCGACAAGTCCGACCCGCTGCAGCTGGCCTGGTACCACCCCAGCCCGGAGACCGTCCCCGAGCCCACGACGGGCCTCGAGTGGCGGGCTGACCCCGATGAGCCGGGGGACTCCGACCGGGGAGGATATCTCGCCGGACCGCACGCCCGGCTCATCTCCATCCCCGGTAAACAGGCCGCCGAACAGGCCTTGTTCTGGGCCGGTCTCCTGGCGGGCGCCGCCGTGTCGACGCTCACGTGGGCGGGGGAACTGCTGCTGGAGAACCGGCGATCAAGGCGATGAGGCAGTGCACGTGCACTACCCGTGTATGCGGGCAGGCGCTCGCGAGGACGTGCACGTGCACGGCTGGAGCACCGCCTGAACCAGGGGTGTCCCCGAGGCCCCCGGGGAGGCGGTCGTGCCATCACGCCCGCCCGCCCGCGTTCTATACAGCTACTGCGGAATTTCTGTCTGCCGAGCAGCGGGCCGCCTACATCCCGTTCATCGAGGTGCCATCGCTGTCAGACATGGAGAAGTTCTTCTTCCTCGACAGCTTCGACCGGAATGTGATCGCGCAGTCGAGGGCGATTCTCACCGGATGGACGTCGCTGTCCGGATCGGGATTGTTCGGTACAAGGGGGTGTTCCAGGAGGATCCGGTGACGGTGCCGTGGCCGGTGGTGGACTACCTGGCCGAGCAGCTGGCAACGATCGCCTCCTCGGCCCCGGACAAGGGCCTGCGCCGCTCGGGACGGCGACATTGCCTAAGAGCTCCTGACACAATGAGGTGGTTCGGAGCTTTTAGCAGGCTGGAATCGGCACAGCCGGCGGCTGCCACTCTCGCCTAATCAACCCGAACACCCATGAGTCGGACACCTCGCCGTTTACGATGCAGTCTTCCCGCAACGTCCCTTCACGTACGAATCCGATCTTCTCCAGAACCCGGGCAGATGCCACGTTGCGCGTATCGGTCTCGGACTGAACACGATTCAGGTCCAGTGTGTCGAATGCCCACCGCAGCAACGCGTGCGCGGCCTCCGTCGCGAAGCCGTGGCCCCACATCGCCTCATCGAGGCAGTAGCCCAGTGACGCACTACGGTAGTCCGGGTTCCATCCGGTCAGACCGCACCAGCCGACGAAGGCCCCGTCAGAAACACGGTCGATGGCCACCCGCGCCCCGGTGCCTTCGTCCGCCATCTTCCGGCACATCATGATGAAGCGCTCGGCGCGGGCCCGTTCGGTCCACGGCGGGGAGTCCCAGTAACGCATCACGTAGGTGCTGCTGTGCAGCGCGTAGAGGGCGTCCGCGTCGGCGTCGGTAAAGGGGCGCAGTCGCAGGCGAGCGGTGTGCAGTATGGGGGTGGCCAGAGTCATGCGCCTCATCTTGCGTCCTCAGGGGGCGGGCAGACCACCGAATATCGATCCCGGTTCGGGTCCTCACGACTAAGGACCTCCAACACAATGATCAGCGGGCGAGGCGCCGCAAGCAGATGATGGCGGCGCCGAGGGCCATGAAGGCCTCGTGGATGTCATCGCGGATCTCCCAGCGGATACGCAGACGACCGAACCAGTGCAGCAGTGCGATGGTCTGCTCGATCACCCAGCGGTGGACGCCCAGGCCGGAGCCATGCCCAGAACCTCGGTGGGCGATCATCGGCTTCACGCCGGTGGCCCAGAGCAGCCGTCGGTACTTGTCGTGGTCGTAGCCTCTGTCGGCGTACAGAACCTTGGGCCGTCGGCGGGGGCGCCCACGCCGCCCCCGCACGGGCGGAATCGACCTCAGCAGCGGCATCAGCTGGGTGACGTCGTTGCGGTTGCCACCGGTCAGACTCAGAGCCAGAGGGATGCCGTTGCCATCGGCGATCACGTGATGCTTGGAGCCCGTCTTCCCACGGTCGACCGGGCTCGGACCCGTTTTGGGCCGCCCTTCAGCGCCCGGACGTGAGAGCTGTCGATCACCGCCTTGGACCAGTCCAGCCGACCCGCGGCGTGTAACTCCGCCAGCAACAGCTCATGCAGGTGTTGCCAGACCCCGGCGGCATGCCAGTCCCGCAGCCGCCGCCAGCAGGTCATCCCCGAACCGAAGCCCAACTCCTGCGGCAGATGCTTCCACGAGATCCCGGTGTAGAGCACGAACAAGATGCCCGACAGCACCTTGCGATCCTCCAGGCGCTTGCGCCCAGGGTGATCGGCACGACGAGGCACCACCGGCAACAAAGGCTGGATCCTCGCCCACAACTCATCCGGAACTGCCCATGGCGGCTGCGTTCCCTTCGTCACGTCGCTATCAACTCGCGATCACCCCTATTCGTAGATCATTTTGTTAGAAGTTCTAAGGCCAGCACCGCCAATGTCACTGTCGTGAACGACGACGGCGTCTGAGGCGCGGACCGTTCGAATCCCGGTGACGTGAAGTGGCCGCTGGTGACGTCGGCGGTCAGTGATCCCTTTGTTGTCGATGCGTTCTACGGCTGAGCAACGGCGGCCAGGTTCACCACGCGGACGCCGCCGTCCTGCGTCCAGAAGATGACACCGCTGCCTGACGACCACTGTTTGCCACCCGACGGCAGCTGGGTGCCCTCGAAGGTCACGGTCGTCCGCGTGCGGGCGTCGTAGATTTCGCCGGAGCCGGTGAAGAACCGATCCCGAAACGGGTAGTCGCGCAGCCCTCGATGGACGTCGTTCCAGCTGCCGTCGCTGCTCTGGACAACGGTGTCGTCCCCGCGCGTCCCGGTACACCAGGTCGGCCCGCAGCGCAGGCCCTCGACGCCTGATGCGGGGTGGACCTTGATGGTGCGCCCTGTCTGCAGGTTGACGACTTTGGTCGGATTCGTGCGCATGTCCAGAGGCTCGTCTGTCGCCCACGGCCACTCCACGAGCTGCAGGCCCTTGGACCCGGGCACCCGTTCGGGGACTCCGCCGTCGATCCTCATCCGCCAGACCCCGTCCAGCGGCGCCGACCAGACGACGTCCTGGCCGGCGAGCGCCATGCGATCGACGTTCTCCCCCGGGACCGGCCCCACCTTCCTCGCCTGCCCACCGGCCCGCAAGGGAGCGACCCAGGCCTGCCCGTCGGCGAGCCAGACCACCCGCTCACGATCGACGGCCAGATGCTGCGGAGCCTGTCTGAGGGCAGCGACGGTTCGTGAACCCTTGGAAGTGGCGTCGTAGACCTCGAGCGTTCCCCGATCGCCCCAGACCAGCACCTCTGTGGCGCTGATCGCCGCCAGCGGCCTGGAGCGCGCGGGCATGGTGAACACCGCCTGCGGCCACACCCGCTCGACCGCGTTTCCCTCCGGCTGCGCCGGCCTTGGCTCAGCCGTGTCCACAACGACTTGCGGTGCAGGCCAGGCGACCATCGCGCCCCATCCGAGGGCCGCCGCACAGACCGCCACGAGTGCCCCCTTCGCCTTCCTGCGCCGTCGGCGTCGTCTCTTGGCCATCACCCCGGGCAGCACATCCTGGTTCTCGGCTCGATCGGCGATGGTGCGCAACGCCTGAGCGAGCTTTTCCTCGGTTGTCATCTCCACCTCCCCGTGAGTGCGTCCGCGCGGACGCGGAGTGTGGCCAGCGCGCGCGATGCCTGGCTGCGGACGGTCGCCTGTGAGATGCCGAGCCTCGCCGCGATCTCCGCATCGGCGAGATCCTCGTAGTAGCGCAGGACCAGCACCGTGCGCTGTCTGGCCGGTAGGGCCCGCAGGCGCCGCCAGATCTCGCCGAGCTCGTGTTCGTCCTCGTGGACCGGGGAGGGAACCTCCGCCGTGAGGTGCTCCAGCCGTCGCCTGCGCCACCAGCTCACATGCTGCCGGGCCATGATCGTCCGAACGTATCCCTCGGGGTCGTCCTTGCTGCGGACACGCCGCCACGAGGAGCTCAGCTTGACCAGCGCCTCCTGGACCAGGTCGGCCGCGTCGTCAGCGCTGCCGGTCAGCACCAGGCCGTAGCGCAGCAGCGCATGGCTCCTGGCGCGGACGAACTCCTCGAACTCCACCTTCCAGGGACGCACAAGCCGACGCCCTCGTTGCAAAAACTTTTCCGGCTCGATCAACTCGGCAGCCCGACCTGCGCCTGTCCGGACCCGAGATCGACTCCAACAGGGTCTTCAGGTCCTGCTCATCGAAGCCCGCCGTCGCCCTCGCGCTACGCATGTGGGGCCGCATGCACGGCTTGATCTCGCTGGAGGTCTACGGCCATCTCAGTACGCAGACCGGCGATCCCGCCAAGCCCTACCACGCCGAGTTGCTCGACCGGCTCAGATCCCTTGGGCTCGACGCGGAGCATGTCCGCGACTCAGGGATGCCGCGATGCTCGACCTGAGCCTTTGAACCCCTACGACGCGCACTGGCGCGTGGGGCGCGTCGACGTCACCGTCAAAGGCGTTCTCGGCGCTGCCCGGCCCAGACCGCAAGCTGTGGCTGTCCAACAGAGCATCTACCTTGAAGAACACCGCTACCTGACGAACCCATGCCCGCCGGCTAGGCCGGTAACGCTGAGGGCTCGCCAAGCCAACGCCGGCGGACCGGAAACCGGTGAGCCGCGATGATCAAGGCGGCGGGGGCCGCAGACCATACGCAGCGCGTACGGCGAGTCAGCCGCCGTCAGACCGGCTCGGAAAACCGCTCAGCGCGGTGCTCCACGCCGTGCGGGCGGCGCAGTTCTGACGACCTCCCCATCAGGACGGTCGTGAGCGAGCTGTCGGCGCCGGCCTTCCCCGGCATGACCAGCTGCGACGTATTCAAGAACACCGGCTTCGACGCCCTTGACCGATCGTCACGACCTGGCCGGCGCGGGAGCTCCGCATCCCCGCCGCGAACGCCGACCGGTGGTGCCATCGCCACTGCATTCGGATCATGGCTTGCGGGCCACGCCGCCATGCGCGTCGATGAACGGCGCTTCCTCCTCGCCCTCCGGCCGCCACTGCGTGATCGGCGCGAGCCCCGGCTCCACCAGGTGCAGCCCGCCGAAGCACTCGGCCAGTTCCTCCACCGAGCGCAGGTAGTACGGGACCGCTCCGCTCTCGGCCAGCTTGTCACTGCCCTCGGCAACCGCCTCACCCGTCGCCGTACCGTCCCACAACACCAGGTAACTACCGGACGGCACGACCTGCATGACACGGTCGATGATCGAGCGCATCACCTCCAGGTCGTGCACGTAACCGAGCACGCCCATGAACATCACGGCGATCGGTCTGGTGAAGTCGAGGACCTTGCGGGCCTCCGAGATGATCAGCTCGGGCTCGTGGTAGTCGCCGTCGACGTAGGCGGTCACGCCCTCGGGCGAGGTGTTCCTGAGCAGCGCGCGGGCGTGCACCAGCACCAGCGGGTCGTTGTCGACGTAGACGATGCGCGCGGACGGGTCGATCGCTTGCGCGACCTCGTGGGTGTTCTGCATCGTCGGCAGGCCCGTGCCGATGTCGAGGAACTGGGAGACCCCGGCCTCGGCGGCGAGGTGGCGCACCGCCCGGATGAGGAACCGGCGCGACTGCACCGCCATCTGGACGATCTCTGGGTAGACCTCGGCCACGGCATCACCAGCCGCCCGGTCGGCCGCGAAGTTGTCCTTGCCGCCCATCCAGTAGTTCCAGATCCGGGCGGCATGTGGGACCTCAGGCTTGATCTTCGCGGCGAGGTCGGGGCGATCGTGGCTCATCATCGGGCTTTCTGTGGGGGGAAGGCGCTGCAGCATCGCGCAGGAAGATCGTACGTGCCCGGCACCCCGCATACGGTGCCATCGCGACTTCCGGCCCAAACGACTCCATCCGGCAGGCGCTGGGGGGCGAGCGGCGCCGATCGCACGGCAGGCTCGTCCTGCCGTAGCGGAGCCGCGTTCCATGCCGGCCATCAACGCCGGCTGACCACACCCGGCCCGGGACGGCATCGAGCGCGGCCTCCAGCACGGGGCCATCGCGCGATGGGCCGGCGCTGGCGTGCCGGACGGTGCGTATCCGATGCGCCACCATCATCACGGTCTGGCCCGCCGTGAGGAGTTCGATGCCCTCGTGTACGGCCGCCGTCGTTGACGGGGTCGAGGGCGGAGGCGACCTCGTCCAGCAGCAAGCACGACGGGGCGTGTTCTTCAGCGGCCCCACCCGCCGGGCAGCCATGCGAACGTAGCAGGACCCGTTCCCAGGACCGTGCATCCGCAGTCAAGGGCGGCGAGCGGGCCATGCCTCGGCGTCGTCGGCCCGGCCGGATGCGTCGTGCCGGTCGAGGAGGGTCAGGCCGGTCTGGGTGGGGTGGTGCAGGACGTTGCCGTGGTGCCGGCGCGTCGTGATCAGGCTCGCCTCGCGCAGCACCGCGGTGTGCTGACTGACCGCCGCCGAGGAGATGTCCAGGCGGCGGGCCAGGGCGCCAGTGGTGGCCACACCGTCGGCGATGGCGGTGAGCACCGACGCGCGCGTACGCCCCAGGAGCCTGGCCAGGGCCCGCGCCGGCGAACCGCCCGTCCAGATGCCCGCGGCGCGGTCGGCGCCGAGCGCGGCGGGGAAGATCAGGATGCAGCCGGAGGGATCGCCCGGCTCGTACATCACCCCCGGGAAGCGCAGGAAGAACGACGGCACCAGCAGCAGCCCCCGCCCGTCGAGGGTGAAATCGTCGTCGAACCGGTCGCCGGCATCGACATGGAGGGTCGGCGGCGACCACCGGATGCGCGGATGCAGGCTGGACAGCAGGCCGCCGACACCACGGTCGAGCAGGATCCTGCCGCGCTGGGCGCGTTCGGCGTCAAGGTGCGCACGAATGCGTGACCAGTGCGGGCCGACGGCGGCACCGTGGTACGCCTCCACCGTGGACAGCACCTCCCTCCGGGCGGCCAGGGTGTCGGCGAGCCCGGCCAGCGCGGTCGGCACCTGGCCATGGTGACCGGCGTAAAAATCCAGCTCCGCCCGGACCGCCTGCCGGGGGCGGCCGAGGAAGCTCTCGCCGCTCTCGGCCAGGTCGTGACCCGGCCCGGCGAGCAGGGCCAGGTCGAAACACGGCAGCCGCGCCGGTGCGATGGCGGCCAGGGCCGCGAATCGCGGATCGGCGGTGCCGCGTACCCGGCGCCGCCACGCACCGAACACCGGCTCCTCTGCCCGCCCGCGCAGCGCGTGCAGGCTGAACATGGTCTCGGCCATGGGACCCAGCGTCGCCGCCACCCGCACCCGCGCCAGGTCGTCGGCCGTGAAGTGAATCCTGTGCATCCGCCCCCCATACGCATCCACATCGCTGCCAGAGCACGTCGCTCAAACGGCCGCACAAGCCCCTGAACGGCACGATTAAGCCACGACTTACAAGCCTCGCGGCACGTCATTTCTTCCTGCGACATTGAGCGGGCCGACTTTTCGCAGAAGGGACGGCTCGACCTCATGCCGGCCCGCCCAAAGAAAGGTTCACCTGAGCATGCGTTATCGAATCCGTACCGTGCTGATGAGCATGGCTGTCATGGCCGCCGCAGTCGTCGGCGCCGGACTGGCGAACACGCCGGCAAGTGCCACGGCCGCCGCGCCGATCGTTGAGGAAAAGTCCGGCTTCACCTTGGAGCCGGCGAACGTCGGGGCCCAGTCCGGCTACGTCAGGAACAGTGCCACGAACAGATGCCTGGAGCAGGCGGTCGGCGGCGCGGTGGGGCACGTCTTCACAGCTCCGTGCCACTACGGCCAGAGCCAGACCTGGACGTGGATCGGCACGGCTGACTATCGGCCCCTGAGGAACTTGTGGAGCCAGGAGTGCCTCGACGGCACCCAGGCCACCGGCAGGATCTACACGCTCAGCTGCAATGGCGGCAATTACCAGGCATGGTATTTCACCCCGCGAAGCGAAATCGCGCAACGACAGTCGCAGCAGTGCCTCGACAGCAACTGGGAGGGTTCGGTTTACCTTTCCCCGTGCAATCAGGGCAACTACCAGAAGTGGTACTGAGCCCTTCTGAACTCGCGGTTGGCAGGCGCCTGCGGGAACGTGACCCGCAGGGGCCTTTCCCCATGGGCCGTGGCCAGTGCGGAGTCGGCAGTAGCGCGGGTTGATGTTGACGTTGATCGAGGTCAGCAGGGTGCGATCCGTGCTCGTGCCAAGCATCCCGAAATGTCAGCCGTGACGGATACGATCATTTGCCATGAGTATCCAGTACGGTTGGTCTGGCCTCTTCTCGGTGAAGGGCCTGGTAGCACAGAGTCCGGACCGCTTATCGTCCGATTCGGGTAACGGCCTCCGTCCCCCAGCCAGTGAATCAGACGTCAGTCAGCTTGAAGACCGGCTGGGCACGGGCCTACCGCCGAGTTACCGGCAGTTCCTCTTGTTCGCCAACGGTTGGGGCGACGAAGAGCTCGGCTACCCCCTGCTGCCGGCCGCGAACGTCGGCTGGCTCCGTGACCTTGAGCCCGGAGCCGTCGAGGCGTGGTCGTCACCCCAAGGTGCGGAGCCTTGGAGCGTGCCTGATGAGCTCTACTTCGTCTATGGAGCGGAGCAGGACTGCATCAATCTGAGAGGGGAGTATGTGCCCGACACCCTTCTGGTCGGGTACGGGGACGATGGAGAATACCTCCTCAATCCCCACGTCAAGACCTCTGACGGCGAGTGGGAGGCCTGGTTTCTCGCGCCTTGGCTGCCGGGCGCCGATCGTCACAGGTCCTTCTGGGACCTGATGAAGACTCAGTAGCGTCAGTCCAACGCCGACGGCTCGGACGTCATGATCAGCCGCCCCGTGCAGCACCCACGTCATCCGTACCCGGAAGTCAGCCGGGCTCCACATCACTCGCAGCCTTCGGGCTGACGTGGTGGCGAGCAGCTCGGACGGCGGGGAAGGCGCAGTTGAGACCGCCATGAAGGTGGCCGAAGCCGCCATCGAGGGCGCCGCGCCCGGACCGCAGCAGCAGCACGGTCACCAGAGGAGACGATCATGCGCGGCGGGGATGCAGCGGCGTGTGTCCGCCATCGTCGCCGCGCTCACGACCGCGCCCACCGCGATGGCGACGAGAGCTGCCGAAGCCGGCGCGCTTACGCGCAGCTCCGATCCTTGCGCTGAGGAGCGCCAGGCGGGTGCCAAGAGGGGCTACCGCAGAGGCGTGCGAGATTGCCGCAACGGGTATCCGGGAACTTGCTCCACCTTCGGGTCCAAGCAGGACACCACCGGACGGGAGAAGGGCTGCAAGCGAGGTTACGCGGACTGCGGTCGTCAAGGAGCCGAGCTCACGCCCCCGCGGCCCGCGGGGGCGTCGGGAAGAACGCAGGGGTAGCGGCTCAGGCCGGGGCCGGGATCGATCCCACGGGTTGGCCGCGGCCGGTAAGCCTCGCGTCGGCTACGTCCACCCGCCTGCATGAGTCGTTCGGGGCAGGGGTCAGCGGGTCATGTCGGGCATGGCGACCGTCACGCAGGTCGGCGGCTGTCGGTGTGCGATCAGGTCCCATCTCCTGGCGGGAACGGGACGTCGAGATCGTCACAGAGGCGGACGCCAGCCCAGGGCCGGCAGCGGGCCCAGGGTCGGACGTGGGCCCAGGGTCGGACGTGGGCTCAGGGTCGGACGTGGGCCCAGGGTCGGACGTGGGCTCGGTCACCTGCCTGGCCAGGGCGCCGATCCAATGGCTGACGTCGACCCATTCCTCGTGGGCGTACACCTGCGGGTAGGAACCGCCGAACTGCTCGGCCAGCGTGCGCCGCATCTCCTCCCTGTCGCCGGCGGCCTGCCGCACGAACGCCGCCAGCCACCGCTCGCCGTCCACCCACTGGTAGACGCTGTGACTCACGTCCAGCGTCGGCTCCGGGAACGGCTCGGGCCCGGCGGGCGTGGGCAGCGGTGGCGGGGTGAACGCGGCGGGCTGCTCCTGGGGCGTCACGTCCCCGCCGAACCGGGCGGCCACCCGCGTCCCGAGCGTCGCCGGGAGCAGGGGAACGGCCTCGGCCAGGATCTCGCCGGCCGGGGCGAAGGCGGCGGCGTGCTTGAGCGCGATCCTGGTCGCCCGCTCCTGGACCTCGTAGGAGGCGTGCCCGAACGCCGTCGCGAGTGCCGGCGCGAGGTCGGCGGCGTGCGCGGCTTCCCGTTCCAGCCAGCGCAGGCCCTGCAGGGCGAGCTTGGCCTCGGAGCGGAAGGTCAGCGCGCCGATCGCCTCGATGGCCTCGGTCTTGTCGTACGGGCCGCCGCGGTGGACCTGGGCGAGCGCCAGCTCGGCGACCGTGCCGGGGGCGGCGGGAAGCAGCCGCAGGTAGTCGCGGACGTGGGCGGCGGCCTCCTGCGGCGTGGGATCGAGCATCCGGTGCAGCCGGACGAAGAAGCGCAGGTCGATCGCGTGCCCGCCGCGCAGGAAGCGGCGCAGGCAACCGTCGAGCAGCTCCGCGCGCGACACCCGCCTGGTGGCGACCAGTTCCTCGATCAGAGCGAACCAGCGGGTGGGGGCGGGCTCCAGGCGTTCCTCGCGCAGCAGGCGGCCGACGCCCTCGGCCTCGAAGATGCGCGGCAGCAGCGGGCCGATCAGCGGGTCGCCGGCGGCCGGGCGGGTGCGGAGCCACGCGGTGACGAGCGGGTCGTGCTCGGGCGGTGGGGTGCCGCAGGCCCGCAGCACGGCCAGGGCCAGCGGGGCGTTGCGGTCGTCGGCCGTGCGGATCTTCTTGACGAGGCGGGCGGCCACCTCGGCCTGCCAACCGGCCGGGCGCGCGGCCAGCACCCGGATCACCTCCTGCGCCCTGGCCCGGCGGCCGGTGAGCTCGCGCCGGGTCAGCCAGGCGGCCGTCGCGGCGGGACCGGCCAGCACGCCCGCTCCCGCGATCCGCAGCACCTCCCCGTGCCCGCCGACGCCATCCCCAGCCCACGCCCCGTCCCATGGCCCGTCCCACGCGCCCGGCCCGCGCCCGTTCCCCTCGCCGCCGTCCCCTTCCTCATCCCACTCGCCGTCCCCGTCGCCGTCCCACTCGCTCCCGCCCGGGTCGGGCGACCACCGCTCCCCGGCCCGGCGCCCGGCGGCCTGGCGCAGGTCGCTGCGCAGGTCGGGCAGGAGGCGGGCGACCTCGGCGCGTTCGGCGTCGGACAGGGTGATCACGAGGTCGGCCAGACCGCGGGCGTCGCGGGCGGTGATGCGGTCGCGGACCCGCACCCAGGCCGTCATGAGACCGCCCCTGCGGAAGTAGATGAACACGTCATGCCCGGCACCCTAGAGATCATCTCCGACAATCCGCTGCGGAACCGGCAGCTGCACTTCCGTCGCGGCTCCGAGGGCATCGAACGGCCGCAGGCCCGGCCTGTTGGCCAGGCGCTCGAGTCACGCTTCTCGCCGGCGCCGGCACGCGGCCGAAGGTCCATCGCACGTGGGACCGCGGCCTCTCACCCGTGAGCCGCGACCGCCGGACGATGAAGGCATGAGAGCCGGCATCAACGGATTCGGCAGGATCGGCAGGGCCGTCCTGCGCCGACCCCGCGCAGATCGGCTGGAGGGCGTACGACGTCGAGATCGTCATCGACGCCACCGGCCGCTTCCGCACCCGGGACGCCCTGGCCGGCCACCTGAAGGCCGGCGCCCCGAGGATGCTGCTGTCGGCGCGCGGCAAGGGCCTGGAGGCCACCATCGTGCCCGGCGTCAACGCCCTCGCCTCGTGCACCACTACTGCGTGGCCCCGATGGTCAAGGTGCTGCACGAGCGCTCCGGCCTCGTACGCGGCTTCATGACCACCGTCCACGCCTCCACCGGCGCCGCCCGCATGGTCGGCCAGGCCATGCCCGAGCTGAACGGCCGCCTGGACGGCATCGCCATCCGGGTGCCGGTGGAGGACGGCTCGATCATCGACCTGTCCGCCCAGCTCAGCCGCCCCGCCAGCGCGCCGGAGGTCAACGACGCCCTCGCCGTGGCCGCCCGGAACGAGCTTCGCCGCACCCTGCGCTACAGCAGCGACCCGCTCGTCTCCCGCGACATCGTCGGCGACGCCGCCCCCCGCGTCTTCGACTCCGCCCTCACCCAGGCGGGCGGGGATCTGGTCAAGGTCTTGCCGCCGAGACCAGGTTTCCACCCATCTAGGCGAGCGGGACTCTCCTGCGGTATGCGGCCATCGCCGCCCCGAGGGCGAGGGCGGCGTATCCGCACGTCACGGCCAACCCTGCCCATGGCGGGAGCGGGTAGTAGCCCCCGAGCAGTGACGGGGGCACCTCCACATGCGCGAACGTGGGGACGCTCTGCGTGATCGCGAACCCGGCGGCAGGGGTGATCATCAGCAGCCACGGCACCAGGCCCGCGGTCGCCAGCAGGTGGGGAACGACGACCAGCGCGATGGCCAGCCCGGTGGTGACGACGGCCCGCTTGACCAGCGCGGCCAGTCCCAAAGCCAGCACGGCGGCGGCCGCGGTCAGCGCCGCGTAGCCGACGATCACCCGCAGCTCGGTACCCAGGGTGATCGGCTGGATCGGGTTCTGATTGGCCCGCAACATCGCCAAACCGGCAGGGACCACGACCCCCGAGGTCACCAGCCCCGCCAGGAACGCGACCGCGCCGACCACCACCGCCTTGGCCGCCAGCAGCCGCGCCGGATGCGGCGCGCCCGGCAGACCGGTCCCGATCAGCCCCCGCCGGTGTTCCGCCGTGAAGGACGAGACCGCCACCACGAGCACCAGGATCAGCCCCACGGCCCCGCCGATCAGCATGAGGTCGGCGCGCAGACCGCCCTCCACCGTGGCGGGCCCGATGTCACCGACACCGGTCACCAGCAGCTTGTCGCCGGACTCGACGACCCCGCCCGGGTGATGCGGGGTCTTGCCGTCGGGCCCCAAGGAGACACCGACGTCGTCACGCCGCCACGAACCGTTCGCGCCCCGCAGCGTGACCTGGTCGAAGGTGGCGGTGGCCTGGGCGAAGGCTTTCGCCGTCTCCCACAAGGTGCCCGGCGAGGTGGCGAACAGCCCGATCTCGACCGTCTCCGGCAGTCCGGTCAGCCTGACCGTGCTGACCTCGGTCCACGTGTTGCCGTCGCCCGACTCGTAGCCGGTGATGGTGTCGCCCGACCTGGTCAGCCGCAGCCACCGTGGCCCCCGCACCGGTCCGCCGGCCACGTCGTGGACGTAGTTGTGCTGCATCCGCACGCCGTGGCTGCCAGTGATCATGACGGCGGCGTACGGCGTGCCCTGCGTGAGGCTCCGCCTGACGAGGAGCCCGGCCTTCGCCCACGGCACCACCCCCTCCTTGACGTTGCGCACGCCGGGCACGGCGTCCGGCTGCCGCATCTGCCCGGTCATGTCCGACACCCGGGCGGTGATGCTGCCGTTCCCCTTGAGCGGCTGGTGCACGAAGTAGTACTTGTCCCTCACCGCCGTGCCATCGGGACCCACCAAAGGCGCGGGGCAGGGGCCCTCGCCCTTCCACGTCACGCAAGCGCTGCGGGCACCCCCGGCGACCAGCAGTCCGAGCGACACGGTGACCAGCACGGAGGCCACCATCAGGAGCGCCCGGCCCCGCGCGGAGCGGAACTTGGCCCACTCCGCGCGCAGCAACCGGGGGAAACGGTCCTGCCCGGCCTGCCGGCCCGATCGGTGAGGGGTGAATGAAGTCATGCCGACGGTTGTACGCGGCACCGGGTTCCGGCCGGGTCGCAGCCGCCGCGACCCGGCTGCGACCGGCGATCTGGCATCGTTGAGCCATGTCAGCCCGACCCTGCGGCCGGTTCGGCCGCCCCGCCCGCACGACGACCCTCGGTGAGCGGCTGTGAGGGTCCTCGTCGTCGAGGACTTCGAGGTCCTCGCCCGTTCCATCGGAACCGGGCTGCGCCGCGAGGGCATGGCCGTCGACGTCGTCCTGGACGGAACCGCCGCCCTCGACCGCCTGGCCGCCACCCGCTACGACGTGGTGATCCTCGACCGCGACCTGCCCGGCGTCCACGGGGACGAGATCTGCCGGCGACTGGCCCACGGCCGCTGCGAGACCCGCGTACTGATGCTCACCGCCTCCGGCACGATCGAGGACCGCGTCGACGGGCTCAGCCTAGGCGCCGACGACTACCTGCCCAAGCCGTTCGCGTTCGCCGAACTGGTCGCCCGCGTCCGTGCCCTGGCCCGCCGCGCCACCCCGCCGCTACCGCCCACCCTGGCCTGCGGGGACATCACCCTCGATCCGGCCCGCCGCACCGCGTTCCGGGCCGGGCGGCGCCTCGAGCTGAGCCCCAGGGAGTTCGCCCTGCTCGAATGCCTGCTCGCCGTACCCGGCCTGGTCATCTCCGCCGAGGAGCTGCTCGAACGCGTCTGGGACGAGGCCGCCGACCCCTTCAGCAGCGCCGTCAAGCACACCATGCACCGGTTGCGGACCAAGCTCGGCGACCCGCCCGTGATCGAGACCATCCGCGAAGGCGGCTACCGCATCGGACCGTCATGACCTCCCAGAAGACCGTCACGACCTCCCGGAAGCTTGCCAGAAGGTCCTTGCAGACGCGGCTCGCGCTCGCCTACGCGGCGGGCATCTACGCCGCCGGGGTCCTCGTGCTCGTCTTCGTCGCCGTCCCGCTCGCCAGCATCGATGCGGCCTCCCCCAAGGACCACCCCTCGTCGAGCGCGATCACCGAATCCGGGCCCGGGATCAGCCTGCCCCAACTCCTCACCGGATCCGCCGTCGCCCTGGTCGTCCTGATTCCCGTAGCCCTGGCTCTGGGCTGGTTCGTCGCCGGCCGGTTCCTGCGCCCCCTGCGCGCCATCACCGCCACCGCCAGGATCATCTCCGCCGGAGACCTCCACCGGCGACTCGCTCTCGGCGAGCCCACGGACGAGCTGACCGAGCTCGGCCACACCCTCGACGACCTGTTCGCCCGCCTGCAAGCCGCCTTCGACGCCCAACGCCACTTCGTCGCCAACGCCTCCCACGAGCTGCGCACCCCTCTCGCCGGCCTGCGCACCCTCCTCGAAGTCGCCCTCGCCGACCCCGACGCCGACCCCGAAACCCTGCGCGCGGCCTGCCAGGAGGCCCTGGCTCTGTGCGGACACCAGGAGCGGCTCGTCCAAGCACTGCTCACCCTGGCCACCAGCGAGCGCGGCGTCACCCGCTGGGACACCCTCGACCTGGCCCACATCGTCGAAGGAGTGCTCGCCTCCCGCCGCGACCAGGCGACCCGGAAAGGCGTCGACCTCGCCGAACACCTGACGCCCGCGGCGACGACCGGAGACCCGAGACTGATCGAAAGCCTCGTCACCAACCTCGTCGACAACGCCATCCGCCACAACCACGCAGACGGGCAGGTAACGGTCACCACGCAGGCCTCCGGCACGCAGGTGGCCCTCACGGTCGCCAACAGCGGGCCGGTCATCCCCGACGACCAGGTCCAGCGCCTCTTTCACCCCTTCCAGAAACTGGCGCCCGACCGTCACGGCAGCCACGACGGCTACGGCCTCGGCCTCGCCATCGTCAATGCCGTCACGCAAGCTCACCACGCCACCCTCACCGCTGGCGCACGCCCAGAAGGCGGCTTGTCCATCACCGTGCGGTTCGCGAACGGATCTCCTCCGAACCGCCCCTGACGTCGGGTGCCGGCCGGCCTGCGCACCGCGACGGCGGCCTCGGTGCGACGCTCCATCCACCCGTACAGCGTGACCACACCCTGGCGTACGTCCACCTGCACGCCGTCGGTGTTCACCCACAGACTGCGGTCGAGAACGTCGTCGCGCACCTCGGCGGCGATCTCCTCGTCCGGGCGGAGGAGCAGCTTGACCAGGTCCCGTCGGCTGACGATGCCCTGGAGACGGCCGTCGTAGTCGACGACCGCCAGCCGCTTGACGTCGCGGGTGTCCATGAGGCGGGCGGCCTCCACCGCGTCCGCGGCGGCCGTGACGGTGACGGGAGGGATGCACGAGGAGGCTTCTCAGAGGAGAAGGTCCCGAACGGGACAGTCGTTGGTCAGCACGGCCAGGCCCGAGCCTCGCCCGGGCGGGGCCGGACGTCCTGCCGCACGCCCGCCGCCGCGCTGCTCGAGGGCGCGTTCGTCGTGCGGCGGCAGGGTCCGCCGGTGACCGGCCCCGTCCGGGTCAGGGTTGGGTGTCGAGCCACTCCTGGAAGGTGGGGCCGGCGAGCTTGGCGTGCGGGCTGGGCAGGAACCCGCCGCCGGCGGCCGTCTCGGCGTCGGGCATGCCGGAGCCGTCGACGCCGACGACCTTGACGCCTCGGCGGGCGCCGAGGAGGGCGGCCGCCTCGGACATGGTCTCCCTGCGGGGTCCGGCGATCTCCGGGATCGGCGTTCCGGGAGCGGGCTGGGCGGGCTTGTCGCGGTCGGTGGCCAGGTCGACCAGCTCCTCGGCCACGGTGCGGCAGGCCACGAGCTGGGTGGGCAAGGCCGGGATGTAGGCGACGTCGCCTGGTTGCCAGTCCAGAAGCTGACCGACGAATTCGTGGAACTGCGCGGCCCGCAGGATGCGAGCGGGGAGCGGGCCGGACAGGTTGGCCTCCTCGTGCACCTGCTGGGCGGCGATGAAACCGGCGGTGGCCTTGTCGGTGCCGATGATGGATGCGATGACGATCTGGCCGGCCCCCGCCTGCCGGCCGGCCTCGTGCAGGGTGCGGGTCGCCGTGCGGAAGAACTCCGTTGCCGCCTGCTGGTCGGAGCCGTGCCACGACGCGACGTCGATGATGACATCGACCCCGGTGAGAGCCTCGGCGAGGCCCTCACCGGTGATGATGTCCACGCCGGTGGCTCGGGACATCGCAACGACCTGGTGCCCCCGTTCGGAGAGGACGTCGACGACGTGGCGTCCCAGCCGCCCGGTCGCCCCTGCCACGGCGAACTTGCTGATGCTCATGCTTCATCCCTGTCTTGGGTGCCGAATGGAGTTACTCGCTGTAGTTCTGGCCGGGGGGCCTGCCGGGGATCGGCTTGGCGATGAGAGCGGCCGGGGTGAAGAATCCGATGTGACCGATCGCCATGACGAGCGACCAGAGCGCCTTGTCGTCGTAGTGCGCGGACGCCCTGGCGTACAGCTCGTCGGGGACGCGTTCCCCGGACGGGTTGGGGGTGAGGACGGCCTCGACGAGCTCCAGCGCGATCCGTTCGGCGCCGGTGAAGTAGGTGGCGTCCCGCCAGGTCGCCACGGCGGTGATGCGCTCCTCCGGTTCTCCGGACTGGCGGAGGTTGCCGGTCTCCCGGACGGTGAAGTACGTGCTGCCCAGGATCTGCCCGGCGCGGAGCTGCAGCAGGCTGATGGTGGGTCTGTGGAATCGAAGCGTTCTTGACGGCCTTGTGCACTCCTTCGGCGATCGCCGCCATCTCGGGGATGAACCGGAGGGGGTTGGGCATACGCGACCGCAGGTCCTCCTGCTTGGTCGTCGTGGGTGTGGACATGGTGAGGTCTTCCCAACTCGTGGTGTGTTACGTGCCGCCCGGATCGTCCGCGCGGCGTCCTGACGAACACGAGACGCCGGCGGCCCGACGGCCGTGACAGCGCGATCATGTGACGTGGATTACCGAGCGTGGGTGTCACAGGGCGGTGGGGATCGGCGTCTTGTGCGTGTGGCAGTGGTGAGAGCGAACAGGCAGGAGCCGGGGATGAGCGAGCACAGCGAACGGACCGCGGACACGGCCGAGCCGCTCGATCGTGCCGAGCGCGTGGACCCCGCCACCGAGGCGTTCGTCGCCCACCGCAACCTGCTGTTCACCGTCGCGTACGAGATGCTCGGTTCGGCCGCCGACTCCGAGGACGTGCTGCAGGAGACCTGGCTGCGATGGGCGGGCGTCGACCTCGGCACCGTGCGGGAGCAACGTGCCTACCTGGTACGGATCGTCACCCGGCAGGCGCTGGACCGGCTGCGTACGCTCGATCGGCGCAAGGAGTCCTACGTCGGGCCGTGGTTGCCCGAGCCGCTGCTGACCGCGCCCGACGTGGCCGAGGACGTCGAGCTGGCCGACAGCGTCTCGATGGCGATGCTGCTGGTGCTGGAGACGCTCGGCCCGATCGAGCGGGCGGTGTTCGTGCTGCGCGAGGTGTTCGATCTGGAGTACGACGAGATCGCCGAAGCCGTCGGCAAGAGCCCGGCCGCGGTCCGCCAGATCGCGCACCGGGCCCGGGCACACGTCGCCGCGCGCCGGCCCCGCGGCATCGCCTCCCCGGCCGAGACCCGAGCCGCACTCCAGGCGTTCCAGCGCGCGGTCGAGACCGGTGACCTGCAGAGCCTGCTCGACATCCTGGCGCCGGACGTCGTCGCCCTGAGCGACGGCGGCGGGATCAAGCATGCCCTGCTCCGGCCCGTCGTGGGGGCCGGCCAGGTGGCTCGCCTGCTGGCCGTCGGCTGGTGGAAGCGCGATGCCGAAAGGTCTGCCGAACTGGTGCAGATCAATGGTGGCCCGGGGCTGCTCATCCGGCTCAACGGGGAGATCGACGGCGTGGTGGCGGTGCGGCTGGAGAACGGCTACATCACCGGCGCCTACCACGTACGCAATCCCGAGAAGCTGTCGCGCGTGGAACGGGAAACCGTCGTGAGCCGCTGAGACGGGCCGCTGAGACGAGCCGCTGAGACGGGCCGCTCAACCGGATAGGCCAGGTCCCGGGGCACGTCGCGCCTACCCGCGCAGCCGATCGTCAGCGTTGCTCCCGGGGCTCGCCGGCGCTCCAGTCCCAGCTGGTGATCGTGGTGCGCATCAGGCGGGCGGCGGCTGACAGCTGGCTGTCGGCGCCCCAGCACAAAGTGACCGTGCGACGGCAGTCGGGGCTGTCGACGGCGATCCAGGCGCCGGGGATGCGCGTGGCGCTGCGGCGGGCGAAGCCGGGGACGAGACCGATGCCGAGTCCTGCGCTGATCAGGTCCGCGATGGCGCTGTGCTCGTCGCTCTCGCAGACGATCTTGGGGGTGAGGCCTCTGGCGGCGAACAGCCGATCGAGCAGCCGGCGGATCCAGTGCCCCTTGCGGGCGGTGACGAAGGGCTGGTCGGCGAGCTCGTCGATGCTCACGGAAGCGCGGCCCGCCAGCGGATGATCGAGTGGCGTGCCCACGCCCACCGCCTCGTCGAACAACCGCACCGACTCCAGGCCCTCGGCGTGGATGGGCTGCGAGGCGACACACAGATCGACGTCCTGGGACCGCAGGCGGCGGGCCATGTCCTCGGCCGCCGACCAGTGGAGCTCGATCTCGATGGAGGGATGGGCGCGCTTGTAGGCCGCCAGCGGCCCGGTGAGGGTGAGGAAGGTCTCCGAGGCCAGCCGCACGGTGCCCAGGCCCTCGCTGGTGGCCTCGGCGACGGCACGCCGTCCCGCCTCGAGCTCGCCGAGGGACCGCTCGACGTGATCGCGGAAGAGCTTGCCCGCGTCGTTCAGCCGGAGCCGGCCGCTCCGGTCGAACAGCGGCGCGCCCAGCTCGCTCTCCAACCGGGCGATGGTACGGCTCAGCGACGGCTGGGCCACGTGCAGCTCGTCGGCCGCCCGGCTGAGGTGCTCGAGCCGCGCCACCACCAGGAACTGCCTGAGCGAGTTCAGCTCCATCATGCCTCCCCGAGCATAACGCCATAGCAATATTGATCTTAGACAAGATAACTCCCGAGCCATAATCTCGCCACAACGACAACAGAGCGAGGAGGGATCACATGCTCACAGTGGCCGCGCAGCGGACGAAACGCTCGGGGTGGACGCTGCGGGCCGTCGTCAGCGCGCACGTGGTGGCGATCGCCGGCCAGCCGGTGTTCGCCGGGGTGTACCTGACCGGCGACCACGACGGCCTGCGATGGCACGCGCTCGGGGCCGACGTGGTCACCTCCATCGGCTACCTGCAGGTGATCGTGGCGATCACGTTCTGGGTACGGCTGCGTCAGGCCTGGCCGTTCCTGACCACAATGGCGGTGGTGGCGGCCGAGACGGTGCAGTACTTCGCCGGCCTGGATGGCGCGCTGTGGCTGCACATCCCGCTGGGGGTGACGACCGTCGCCGCGCTCGTCGTGCAGTTCATCGCCGTCTGGCGCCGGCCCCTCCTGCGGCGGGAGGTCCGCGATGCGCGTTGAGGGCCGCGGTCCGAGCCGGCGGCGGATCCTGGGCATCGGCGGGGCGCTCGGGCTGGTGGCGGCCACCGGGCTGTCGGCCTCGGCCGCGCTGGCCCGCCGGCCGTCGGTCACCGGCGCCGAGCTGCGCAGCGCCGTACCGCTGCCGCCGCCCTTCCGGGTGCCGCTGCCGATGCCCTCCGTGCTGAAGCCGGTCGGCACCTCGGGGGGCACCGACCGGTACGAGATCACCCAGCGCGAGGCGAGCGCGGAGATCCTGCCCGGCGTCAAGACGCCGCTGTGGACGTACGAGGGCACCTTCCCCGGGCCGACGATCGAGTCGCGCCGCGGCCGGCCGGTCACCGTGACGCACCGCAACGACCTGCCCGTGCCCACCGTCGTTCACCTGCACGGCGGACGTACTCCCGCGGCCTCCGACGGATACCCGACCGACCTCGTCCTGCCCGAGCGATGGCCCGAGCAATGGCCCGCGGAACGGCCCATCGAGCGGCCCATGGAACGGCACGACGCCGCCGTGCACATGGGGCATGGCATGCACGATCCGCGGGCCGTGGTGACCAGGCGGACCCGCGACTACACCTTCCCGCTGGACCAGCGGCCGGCGCTGCTGTGGTACCACGACCACCGGATGGACTTCACCGCCCCCGGGATCTGGCGCGGCCTGGCCGGGCTGCACATCGTCCGCGACACCGCCGAGGACGATCTCGGCCTGCCCGCGGGGCCCCGCGAACTGCCGCTGGTGATCGCCGACCGGGCGTTCGCCGCCGACGGCGGTCTCGCCTACCCCGCCCTCGACCCCACCCTGCGCGAGCGGCCGGGCGTGCACGAGGCGTATCTCGCCGGCGTCCTCGGCGACGTGATTCTGGTCAACGGCGCCCCGTGGCCCGTGCACGAGGCCGACGCGGCCCGCTACCGGCTGCGCGTCCTCAACGCCTCCAACGCCCGCCACTACGAGCTCGAAGCGGTCACCGACGACGGGCGCCGGCTCGACCTCGTTCAGATCGGCGCCGACCAGGGGCTGCTCGCCGCGCCGGTCACCCACCGGCTCCTGCCGATCGCGCCCGCCGAACGCTACGACCTGATCGTCGACTTCTCCGGCATCGCGACCGGCAGCCACGTCAGACTCCTCAACCGGCTCGGCTCCGGCCGTACGCGCGACGTGATGGCCTTCCTTATCGCCCGCCACGCCACCGACGGCAGCCGCGTCCCCCGTACGCTCTCCACCGATCTGCCGACCTGGCGACGGACGGACGCCGCCAGGGTGCGCGACTTCTCCTTCCGCACCGGGCGGATGCGCGGCGGCCACGGATGGCTGATCGGCGGGCGGCCGTTCGATCCCGCCCGCACCGATGTCACAGCCCGTCTCGGCGATGTCGAGGTGTGGCGGCTGGTCGCCGACGTCCACCATCCCGTCCACCTGCATCTGGCCGGCTTCCGGGTGCTCTCGCGCAGCGGCCGCCTGCCGCTGCCGCACGACGCGGGGCTCAAGGACACCGTCTCGCTCCGGCCGGGCGAGGCGGTGGAGATCATCACGCGTTTCGACGGCTACCGCGGCCGCTACCTCTTCCACTGCCACAACGCCGAGCACGAGGACATGGGCATGATGGCCAACCTCGAGATCATCTAGCGGCACGTCCGGCGCCTGCCGCCGGTGGGCCGCGCGTCAGGCGCCGGCGTACGGCATGTGCACGCCGGGCACGTACGTGGGGAACGGCTGGTAGACGTTCACGCCGGGGTCTCCGCGCAGCAGCAGCGCGGAGACGAACGGCTGCTGCTCGCTGGTGATCCGGGTAGAGGTCGGGATGTAGCGGATCGTCAGGCCGCACCGGCGTCTGGGCGAGGTGTTGGCGTTGGAGGCGTGCAGGATGTTCGGATGGTGCACCTCCACGTCACCGGGTGACAGCACCAGGTCCACGGCCTTCGACTCGTCGATCGTCACGGCGCTCTCCGAGCCGAGCACGTTGTCGATGTCGTCGCGCTGCCGCAGCTCGTGCAGCTCCTCCCGGTGCGAGCCGGGGATCACCCGCAGGCAGCCGTTCTCCGGCGTGGCCTCGTCCACGGCCAGCCAGAGGGTGACCACCCGCATCGGCTCCAGGGGCCAGTACGCGCCGTCCTGGTGCCACAGGACCGCTTTGCCGGAGAAGGGCGGCTTGCTGATGTAGTGCGAGGCGAACAGCGCGATGTCGGGGCCGACGAAGAGCTCGGCGAGGTCCAGCAGCCGTTCGTCGCTGACCAGGCGGACCCAGAAGGGGTCGCCGGCGACCAGCTCGGTGGCCAGGTCCTCGCCGAGCCGGTCCGGGTACTTGGCCTGCAGCCAGGAGACGTGGTCGCTCGCCTCGGCGATCAGGTCCGGGTCGAGGACGTTGCGGAAGATCGTGTAGCCGTCGCGGTCGTAGTCCTGGAGGGTCCGGTCGACTTCCGTGATCACCATGTGCTCCTCTGAGGGCCGTGGGCGGGGCGTCGATCCGGATTCTTCGGGCTCCGCGGCCCGTGTTACTAGTACTCGGCACTCCATAACTATTAATTTCCTGACATGTCGACCATCCTGCGCTGGGTCGAGTTCGCCGCCGGGCTGCCGTACCACGCGGCCCTGGTGCCGGTGACCGGCGGCCACCGCGACCGGCCCGAGCCGCACACGCACGCCGACTTCCACGAGCTCGTCCTCGTCACGGCCGGAGCGGGAGCGCAGCGGGTAGGCGACGCCGAGATGCCGCTGCGCGCGGGCGACCTGATGCTGGTACGGCCACCGGACCTGCACGAGTTCGCCGCCACCGCCGCGGGCATGCGCTTCGTCAACATCGCCTTCCCCAGCGAACGCTGGCGCGCCTTCGCCGATCTCGCCGGGCTGGCGGGCACGGCGGAGTGGGACCGGCGCGAGCTGCCGCTCATCGCGCGTACGGACCTGGACGGGCCGGTCGCCGCGGAGTTCGCCCGCGTGCTGGGCGCCTGCACCGGCACGCCTCGGGTGCTCGACCTGGTCAGGCTGTGGACGGCGGTGGTCCCGGTGCTGGAGCGCGCCGACGGCACGGCGGTGGACCGGCGGCCGGGCTGGCTGGTGTCGGCCTGCGTGGCGATGAGCCGGGAGGAGAACCTGCGCGAGGGGCTGCCCCGGCTGCTGGCACTGGCCGCGGTCAGCTCCGGGCACCTGGCCCGCTCCATGCGCCGTCACTACGGCTGCACCCCGGTCGCCTTCGTGGCCGGTCGCCGGCTGGAGCACGCCGCCCTGCTGCTCACCACGACGACGGAGGGGATCGGGGAGATCGCCCAGCGCTGCGGGTTCTCCGGCCAGTCGTATTTCGGCCGGCTCTTCCAGCGGAGGTACGGGATGGCGCCGCGCGACTATCGGGAGGCGGCGCGGCGGGCGGTGGTCCCCGCGGCTATGGACACCCAAGATATCAAGTGATTAGATGACTCGCCACGGGCCCGTTTCACCCCCACCGTGAGCACTTGTGAGCGAACAGGAGGCCGGGCATGAACCGGTCGCGTCCACTGCTTGTCGCCGCCCTCATCTCCCTCGTCCTGGCCGGCTGCTCCTCGGGCGGCGGCGCAGCGCCGCCGCCGGCCAAGGCCGAGCTGAAGCTCTACAACGACAAGGGGGCCTGGAGCAAATACTTCGACGAGATGGGCGTCCTGTCCAAGCAGCAGATCGGCCTGTCGATGAAGCCGGTCGGCTACACCGACGAGCCGACGTACCAGGCGTTCATCAAGGCGTCGTTCCGCACCGACGTCAAGCCCGACCTGTTCACCTGGACGACGGGCGGGCGGCTGGCGGAGATCGTCGCGCAGAAGCAGGTGGCGGAGACGACGGCGCTGTGGCAGGAGGCGATCAAGAACGGCGACCTGTCCGCGGATCTGGCCGAGTATTACACGGTGGGCGGCAAGCAGTACTGCGTACCGCTGAACGCGGCCTACTGGGGCATGTTCTACAACAAGAAGATCTTCGACGAGTACGATCTCCAGCCGCCGTCCACCTGGGACGAGCTGATCACGGTCGCCGACACCCTCAAGAAGAACGGCGTCAAGGCCTTCTACCACACCAGCGTGCTGTTCTCCTTCGTCTGGTTCGAGCAGCTTCTCGCCGGCACCGACCCCGACCTGTACGACCGCCTGTCCACCGGCCAGGCCAAGTACACCGACCCCGGCGTGGTCCAGGTGATGGAGCGGTGGAAGTCGATGATCGACGCCGGCTACTTCACCAACCCCGGCGACAAGACCGACCCGGGCGACGTGCTGAAGACCGGCAAGGCGGCGATGGTGTCGTTCGGCACCTGGTTCAACACGAGCATGACCCAGCGCGGCATGAAGGCCGGCACCGACTACGGCTTCTTCGTCATCCCGAACGTCAACCCCGCCCTCCCCAAGACCTCGATGATCTTCGAGAGCGGCCCGCTCTGCTCGCTGGCCAAGGCTCCCGACCCCGAGGCCAGCATGAAGTACCTCAAGTGGTGGGTGGGCTCGGCCGCCCAGGAGAAGTGGGCCACCGCCAGGGGCGACGTCTCGGCCAACCCCAAGGTCGCCATCGCCGACCAGGCCATCGCGCAGGTCAGCAAGGCCGCGGGAAGCGGCGAGCACCGCCTGGTCAACCGCTATTTCGAGGCCACGCCGCCCCCGGTGCTGACGGCCGCGCTGGACGGCTTCAGCGCCTTCGTCGTCAAGCCGGCCGGCTACCGGGAGGTTCTGGCCGGCATCCAGGCCGCCGCCGACGAGTACTGGAGCACCCACAAGCCGGGTGACTGACGGCGCCGGCCGGGCGACACAGCCACCTTCACCCCGTCCCTGCTCCGCGCTCACCTCGCGCGCCCCGAGGCGCCGGGTCAGCCGGCAGGCGCGGGCGGTCGAGGCGGTCGTACGACATGGTGGGGGAGCTCAGGGGTGTCGCCGGGGCAAGGGTCGCCGCCGATGGCTGGGGTGAGGCCATGCGGTCGATCCCAGCCGTCGTCGCGCTCGTCCGCCAGTGCAGCCGCGTCATGCCCCGCCCGTGACGTTTTCGCAGGCGAAGTCATGACGTGGGGTGGAGTCCTTGGAGGGTGACGACCCGTGGTGCGTGCTGATCTATCACGAGGCGCCCACCGCCCCTGGGAGCCGCATCCGCGCCATGCTGGGCTCCACTCCGACCCGGTCCCCGTGCCGAAGACGTTCGACGACGACCACTCGACGCGGACGTCGTCGGTGCGCCGCGCGCTCATGCGCCTGGCGGAGAACCTCAACGTCGAAGACCTCAAGGTCACCCCTCCGGCGGGGCTGACCTACGAGGAGCTGGCCCTGTGGAAGTACCAGCGTTTCATGGAGGACTACGTACTGTAGCGGACGATACGTCCAGTCATTGGCCGATCCATATGGACTCCTTAGTAGCTTGCGGGAATGGGGCGCTGATTCCTTGTCGCCACTCAGCTCTGCGCGGCGAACAGCAGACGCTCACGAAGTCCGCCGAATGTCCGGTTATTGGCCTGTTGATAACGCCTTCGCTGGTACAGCGTGAGGAACAGCACATGCAGGAGATGTCGGGAAGGGGCTTCATGAGAAAGTTGCTCTCCACGGTGGCGTTATCCGCCGTAGTCACGCTGGTCGCCGCCCTGGCGCCTGTCGGATCTGCGACGGCCTCGCGCACATTGCCGTCCGCGTGCGATCACATCGGTGACGAGGACGCCGCCATCCGCGATTTCGTGGAAGGCATCAAGAAAGATTGGAACCTCGACGTCAAGGCCCGCGCCTACGAGGTGCAGGCGCACGGCGACGAATGTGTCATCCAACCCAAGGGGACCCGCCCCGTCACCACTGAGGCCGAGGCACGATCCGACGGTTCGACGACGTCGAGCATGACCACGGTCGAGACCATGCCGGCTTCGGCTGCACCCACGGACGGCGACGCGACGATCCAGCAGGAGGTGGCCTGGCAACAACCCACTTGCTACGAATGGACGGACGCGGAACGTATCGGCTGGATGAGAGCTTGCGGGCAGTGGTCCCATATGGACTACGCGGAGGCAACGCACAGGAACTACGGCTTCCGCATGTACGCGTCATGCCATGCGCTGGCGGGTCACGCCTTCGATCAGGTCAACTCGTGTTATGTGGCCGCGGAGCCCTTCTCCAGCACCCCGCTAGTTGTGTGGAATGACTGGGATCCCAAGGCGACTCTGGATTTCAATCCCTGTGGATCTATCCCCATCGGCCTCTCCGTGGGCCCGTTCTCGACGTCCTGGATGATCACCAGCTGCGACAAGATCGTCCCGTCGGAGAGTCCAAACCCGGGGGTGCCTGACTGGCGGGCAACCTGGGTGGGCAAGTCGTACTACGAAGAGGACGTGCGACAGACGGCAGCCCTCGTCGCCTTCGGCATTCCCAAGTCCTGGTCCGGGTCACCGAGTCTCTACTTCAAGCGGGGATTCACGACTGAGGAATGCGTCTGGCCGCCGACCCCCTCCCCCTACTATCCCTGGTGCGCGATTTGATCGATGCGAGCTGGACGACGTAGATCAACCCAGCGGGCAGCACCGGTTGCTGAGGCGGCGCGATCACACGGACCCACGCCTGATAGGTCCCCTCGGACCGTGAAGTCGTGCCGCCTGGGCCGAACAGGATGCGAGCGTCGGCGCCGTGCGCTGTCACGAATGCGGGATTCCACTCGGCGTCGTGCCAGTCGTTCTCTTCGGGTTCCACGCCGGGAGCGGTGAACGCGATCTGCACGACTTCCGTGCCGCTCGCCCCGCGCACGACCGCGCCCGGCACAGCGTGCACCACCTGCCCGATGACACAGCCCGCCGGTGCGTGGAACTGGTCGCGGCGCTCGGCGTGTCGTTCGGGGCGATCGACCTCATCCTGACTCCCGGCGGGGAGTACGTGTTCCTGGAGATCAACCCCAACGGTCAATGGGGCTGGATCGAGGACCTGACCGGCCTGCCCATCAGCACCGCCATCGCCGACTGGCTCACGGCCGAAGAAACGGACCCGCGATGACTCACTCCTCCCTCGGCCCTGCCCTGGAAAGCGGCGTGAACCTGCTCCGCGGGCTGACCCGGCGGCGTTCTGCGGTGGCGGAGGCACACCGCAGCGCCGACGCCTGGGCCACGGCGCATCCTTCGTTCGCCGTCCAGCTCGTGGCCAGCCCGCGTCCCGGGTCGCCGCTCGTCGATTACGACCTGCTGATCGACGACCCGCCGGGCGCGACCATCATGCTCGGCGTCCAGGTGGACGACGGGGCGTACTGACTCGTCGATCATGCGACCCACTGGGCCGCCGGCCGCCTGCTGACCGTGGACGGGACACCCCTCTCGGTCTCCGAGGCGATGCTCATGCTCCGTTCGCTCACCCGCCCCGGGCTGTCGCCGCAGGAGGAGTTGGTGCGGTTCTGCCTCCTGCGCAACGCCGCCGCCAAGGAGCAGGTCAGCCTGGCCGACATCCAGGCGGCCGCGGACACCTTCCGCAAGCGGCGCGGCCTGACCAGCCGGGACGCGATGAAGGCGTGGCTGGACCGGATGGGCCTGAGCGCCGAGGCGTTCCATGACCACATGGCCGCGACCGCGAGGGATCACACGTTCCGGGCCCGGATGCGCGCGGAGCTCGGCCCCGGACATCTGGCCCGTCATCGTGACCAGTTCGCGAGGGTATGGGCGGCCTGGGTGCTGTCGGAGGAGCCGATCGACGTCGCCCAACTGCAGTGCTCACTCAGCGGCTCACTCGCGGACCGCTGGGAACTTCAACTGACCAAGGCCCGCACCTGGTCCGGCGACCTGCCCGCCCCCCTCCGCGAGACGCGGCCGGAGGCGGTGCCGGACCGGTTCCCCACGAAGGACGCTTCCTGACGGGCTTGATCACCAAGCGCCAGGAGGCCATGGCGGACGCGGAAACACTGGAGGCGGCCGGACATGCCGCCTTCGATCAGTGGCTGGCCGACGCCGCCGAGCGAGCGCAGATCACCTGGCACTGGCTTTGAGCGCGGGCTCCGCCCGTGCTGCCCGTCGGGGACGTCGGCCCGAATCAGTCACTGTCCGTGTTCTCCCATGATCTTCCCCACGGCACCCGGTGCTGTCACAAACCGATTTTTCCTAGGTAATTCGTATTAGCTTATTGACGCGGCATTCCGTTGGGGCGAGCGTGTGATTCCGTACCACGACGCAGCGTGAAGGAGTCGAAGTGGACACCCCCCACCCATTGATCCGACGCCGAACCCTCTTGCTGGGCGGGGCCGCGGGCGTAGCCGCGGGCCTGGGACTCGGATCGGCCGCGAACGCGGCGGCGGGCCCGGCCGAGATGCCGACCTACCGGTACCTGCGCGACGCGCTGGCCCTGCCGCTCAGCCACAACCCGACGGGGGAGTTCATCTTCCCCTGCATCAGGGGCGTGTACGACAAGCTCAGCAGTCCCCGAGCCCGCTACTACCTCTACTACGCCCCGCACGAGAATCCCGGCGGCATCTGCGTGGCCTTCGCCAACTCCCTGGCAGGCCCCTTCGACGACTACTCGGGCAACCCGCTCATCGACAACCGCCTGCCGACCACCACGGTCTCCCACGTGTCCTCACCACACGTGACCTGGGACGCCGCCACCCGGCAGTTCTTCTGCTACTTCCACGGCGAGAACTTCACCACGCGCGTGGCCCGCTCCACCGACGGCATCACCTTCACCGACGAGACCCCGATCCTGAGCACCCGCCTGGTGCCCGGCACCTCCGAGACCTCCTACGCGCGGGTCTTCGAACATCAGCTGCCCGGCCGGAACAACAAGTACGTGATGATCTTCATGGGGGTGCGCAACGGCCGTCGCCTCTTCTACGGCTGGTCGCCCAACGGCTGGGACGGCTGGCAGTTCAGCGCGACCCCGCTGGTGAATCCCGAACCCGACGGCGTGACCGATATCTCCGGCCCCACCCTCGTCAAGCGCAACGGAACCACCTATGTGGCCTATCACGGCAACGACGGCAGGATGCGGATCACCGAGGTCGGCAACGCGTTCGACAGGGAGACCCACCTCGGAGTCTTCCACTCCCCGATCCCCTCGGACAACGGCAGGGTGGCGGCGCCGTCGTTCGGCACCCAGGACGGTGTGGAGTACATGTTCTACGAGGCAGGGCCGCGACTGAGCGCACGCATCTGCATCGCCCGGGCGGTCTGACCGCCGTCGTTCGAGGACGAGCCCGTGGCGGCCTCGGCACTTCGGTAGGGGATGGGGCGGGGGAGGCGCGGCGCTGAACGGCCGCGTCTCACCCCGCCTACGCCGAGCGCGGCTGACGGCGTGACCACCGCGCGAGGACACCGTACGGTCGGTGCTGGAGAAGTCCTGCGGGCCCTCCGGCTGGTCGTCCGCGCTCGCGCCCCCGCCGAGCCGGTCGTACGAGCAAACCCGGCGACGGCGGCCGGCTTGTCCGGCCCATCGCCCCTCCGTAGCGTCAGGATGATGACGCCCGCCGGTGCGGCCGGGACCGCTAGGCTCGCCCGATGATCGATCTCCGTCGAGCCCAAGACCTGTGGCGGCGGTGTGACGTCACGGTACGGGATTTCCCTTTAGCGCTGCTGCTGACCGTCCTGTCACTCCTGCCGGGATTCCAAGGCAACGGGACGCAGATCAGCGATCTGCCGACCCGCCCCTACGACGCGCTGGCCGTCGTGGTGGTCGCGCTCGAGTGCCTCCCGCTGACCGTGCGCCGGCGGTGGCCGGCCGCCGGTCTGGTCCTGGTGTCGCTCGGCTTCGCCCTCGACCAGCTCCTCGCCTATCACGCGCCGGCGGGCACCGCGCTGCCCATCGCGCTCATCAGCGCGGGCGCCCATCTGGAACGCCACCGGCGCGTCACCGCGGCCCTCCTCTCCGCCGCGTACCTGCCGCTGATGTTCGCGCTCCACCGGCTCGGCTCGAACGAGGGGCCGGCCGACATCGCGCTGTTCTACCTGGCGCTGGTCCTCGCGTGGGGCATCGGGGCCTGGCTGCGCTCCGCCCGCGCCGCCGAGGCCGAACGCCGCCGCCACGTCGCCGAGGCCACCCGCGCCGCCGAGCGCACCCGCATCGCCCGCGAGCTCCACGACGTCGTCACCCATCACGTGACGGCGATGGTCGTGCAGGCCGAGGCGGCACGCTACCTGACCGCCGCCCCCGATCGCCTCGACGCCACGTTGAGCGCCGTCACCGACACCGGCCGGCGGGCCATCAGCGACCTGCGGCACCTGCTCGACCTGCTCAACCCCGACCACGACACCGACGCCAGGACGCCGTCCGTCGGCGACCTGCGCACGCTCGTCGAGCAGACGCGCCAGGCCGGGCAGCCGGTGGAGTTCACGGAGCAGGGCAGCCCGGTGGAGCTGATCGGCAGCGCCGAGTTCGTGACCTATAGGGTCGTGCAGGAAGCCCTGACGAACGCCCTCAAATACGCCCACGGCAGCCCCACCGCGGTCCGCGTGCGCCATGGCGAGAAGGAGATCACCGTGGAGGTCAGCACCGACGGTTCCGGCTCGGAGACCAGCTCTCCCGGCGGGAGCGGGCGGGGCCTGGCCGGGCTCCGCGAGCGGGTCGACGCCCTGGGCGGCGAGTTCAGCGCCGACCGGCAAGCGGGGGGCGGCTTCGTCGTACGGGCCCGCGTCCCCGCCGGGAGCCCGTCGTGACCGCGCCGGTCAGGGTCCTGGTCTGCGACGACCAGGCGCTGATCCGCACCGGGTTCGCGACGATCATCGATGCCCAGCCCGACCTGGAAGTGGTGGGCGAGTGCGGCGACGGCCGCGCCGCGGTCGACCTCGCCCGCCGGCTGGACCCCGACATCGTGGTGATGGACGTACGGATGCCGGTGCTCGACGGCATCGAGGCCACCCGCCTGCTGGCCGGCGCCGGAGTGGCGGATCCGGTCAAGGTGCTCGTGGTGACGACGTTCAACCTGGACGAGTACGTGTACGAGGCGCTGCGGGCCGGCGCGAGCGGGTTCCTGCTCAAGGACGCCCCACCGGCACAGCTGCTGCACGGCATCCGCACCGTCGCGACGGGCGCCGCGCTACTGGCCCCCGAGGTGACGCGGCAGCTCGTCGGCAGGTACGCGGCGCGCATCCGTCCCGCCCACGACACTCCGGACGACGTCGCGCTGACGCCGCGCGAACTGGAGGTGCTGCGCCTCATCGCCGACGGCCGGTCCAACAGCGAGATCGCCGCGACGCTGGTGATCAGCCAGGAAACGGTCAAGACGTACGTGTCGCGCATCCTCACCAAGCTCGACCTGCGTGACCGCGTGCAGGCGGTGGTCTACGCCTACCGCAGCGGCCTGGTGACCTGAGACGCACCGTGTTCCCGGGGGAATGCCGTATGAGCCGTGCCATCATCCCCTGTCGGACCGCGAGTAGACGACCGGTCGTACACTGCAAAGTATGGGACGGACCAGCGATGCCAGGGACAAGATTCTCGGTGCCGCGCGAGCGCTCATCGAACTGCGCGGTTACTCCGCCCTGGGCGTGGCCGAGATCTGCAAGGCGGCCGGCGTGCCCAAGGGCAGCTTCTACTACTTCTTCGAGTCCAAGGAGGCCCTCGCTCTGGCGGTCATCGACGAGCACTGGGCCGGCCAGGAGCGGGCCTGGAAGGAGGTGCTGGCCGGTGAGGCCGAACCGCTGCAGCGTCTGCGCCGGCTGTTCGAGGTGACGCAGGCCGCCCAGCTCGCCGGGCAGCGCGACTGCGGCACGATCTCGGGCTGCATGTTCGGGAACCTCACGCTGGAGATGAGCAACCACACCGAGGCCGTCCGCGTACGGCTGCAGGAGATCTTCGACGCGCAGGTCGGGATGATCGACGCGGTCGTCGCCGAGGCTTTCCTGCGTGGGGACGTCACCGTGGCCGACACCTGGCAGGCCGCGCGGTCGGTGGTGGCCCAGCTGGAGGGGCAGGTGCTGCTCGCCAAGCTCTACAACGACACGCAGGTGCTCGGCGCCCTGTGGGCCAACTGCCTGGCGCTGCTCGGCGCCCGCGCGCCTGGTGAGGTGGCCGCCGGCCTCTGACGCCCGCCGGCCATCGGCATTGGTAGGCGCAGGCTCTCACCGCCGTAGCATGGCGAGTGTGGAGCTGCGTCAGTTGCGGTACTTCGTCGCGGTCGCCGAAGAGCTGAACTTCGGCCGCGCCGCCGGTCGGCTGCTGATCGCCGGCCCTTCCCTGTCCCAGCAGATCAAGGCGCTGGAACGGGACCTTGGTGTACGCCTGTTCGACCGGGATCGCCGCTCGGTGTCCCTCACCCCGGCCGGTGCCGCGCTGCTTCCCGAGGCCCGTGCCCTGCTGGAACGCGCCGACGACCTCCGGCACCACGCCCGCCGGCTGTCCGGATCGGAGCCGGTCCGGCTCGGCTACGTCAACTGGCTGCCGCCGGACATGACCGCCCGCACCGCGGCGGTGGCCCAGGTCCACGTCGACGCCTGGGTCGCGCCCTCGCACACCCAGGCCGCCCGGGTCGCCGAAGGCGGCCTGGACCTCGCGGTCTGCTGGCTGCGCGCCGACGACCTGGAGCGACGCGGCCTGCGCGCCCAGCTCATCGGCGCCGACCGCCTCTACGCGGTCGCCACCGGCCATGACACCGGCGAGGTTCCCGCCCGGGAGACCGCTGTCCTCCTCGACGACGACACCACCTCCTGGTCGTCCTGGAACGCCTACGCCGAGGAAGTCGCCCGGCACACGGGGGCCCGCGCGGTACGCATCTCTGACGGCGGCATCACCGGCCCGGCGTTCTTCGACCACGTGCGCCGCGGCCACCGCCCGGTCATCAACTCGCCCAAGGGCCAGACCGCCCCGCTCCCGCCGGATCTCGTCCGCCGCCCCGTCATCGCGCCGGAGATCTACTGGACCTGGTCCCTGGTGTGGCGCCGCGGGGAAGACCGCAACTCGGTCCTCGCCGTCGTCGAGGCACTGCGCGCCGACGGCGACTTCGGGATCCACGGCCCCGACGCCTGGCTGCCCGGGGGCGACCCGCACCGGCGCCGGCCGGTGCCGGTAAAGCCTCGCTGACCCGGTGTAGGAGTCTTTGCCTAGCATTTGACAGGATTCCGGTCCCGGCTGACGGGCTGTCATCCTTTGACTTCTCCGTGCCCGCCGCCTGGCTTCGCCCTGACTAATAGACGACCGGTTGTTTAGTAAGCCGGTAGTCGAAGCTCTCGACATCCAGGAGAAGGGTCATCATGAGCATTCAGCAGCAGCAGAAGGTCGCGCTCATCACCGGCGCGTCGAAGGGGATCGGCGCCGGTCTCGTCGACGCCTACCGCAACCTGGGCTACGCCGTCGTCGCCGTCTCGCGCACCATCTCACCCTCCGACGACCCCGGTGTCCTCACCATTCAGGGCGACGTCGCTGACCGCGCCACCGCCGAAGAGGCGATCGCCGCGGCCGTCGAGCGCTTCGGCCGGGTGGACACCCTGGTCAACAACGCGGGCATTTTCGTCGCCAAGCCGTTCACCGACTACACCCTCAACGACTACGCCGCCATGCGGGCGGTGAACCTCGACGGCTTCTTCCACATCACCCAGCTCGCCGTCGAACGCATGCTCGGCCAGGGCGGTGGCCACGTCGTCACCATCACCACGAGCCTGGTCGACAACGCCGACGCCCGGGTCCCGTCCGTGCTGGCCTCGCTGACCAAGGGCGGTCTGCAATCGGCCACCAAGTCCCTCGCCATCGAGTACGCCACCCGTGGCGTCCGCGTCAACGCCGTCTCCCCGGGCTCCATCAAGACCCCCATGCATCCCGAGGAGAGCCATGAGGCCCTGGCGTCGCTGCAACCCGTACGCCGCATGGGCGAGATGAGCGACGTCGTGGACGCGGTCGTCTTCCTGGAGAAGGCTCCCTTCGTCACCGGCGAGATCCTCCATGTCGACGGTGGCGTGAGCGCCGGCCACTGACCGCGGCCCCGGCACAGCAGAGATCTCGGACCCATCGAAAGGAGAAGCTCGATGACCAGCACGGAGGCAATCCTCCGGGACGTCCTCGATCGGTGGCAGGCCGGCGTCGACGGCCACGAACCGCAACGGGTCGCGGACCTGTTCACCGAGGACGCGATCTTCCAAGGGCTCCACCCCTACAGCGTCGGCAGGCCGGGCATAGCGGCCTACTACGACTCCCAGCCGGCCGGGCTGACGGCCGCGTATCGCATCGTCGAGACCAGAGACCTCGCCGACGACCTCGTCCTCGGTTACCTGGCCGTCGATTTCTCCTTCACCGACCGCCCCGCCGTCAACGTCCATCTCGGCGTGCTGGTGAAGCGGACGGCGGAGGGCTGGCGGATCGCCCACTACCAGGTCTCCCGCCTCTGAGCCCGCCACCGCGCGTCCGATTCCGTCATAACGCAGCAGGTGCACATCATGGACATGAAACTCGAAGTCGTCGTGGTGCCGGTCGCGGATGTCGACCGGGCCAAGGACTTCTACACCGGGCTGGCGGCTGGATGCCGGCCTCGCCACCGGCGGGGACTTCCGGGTGGTGCGGGTGACCCCGCCCGGCTCACCGGCGTCGGTCATCTTCGGCGCGTCGGTCACGTCCCAGGCGCAGGGCCTGCACCTGATCGTGGACGACATCGCCGCCATCGGGTCCACCGTCATCGTGCGCGGCACCCCCGCGCCCCGCAGTACGCCGCCGCCAAGTACGCGATCCTCGGCATCACCAAGTCCTACGCCGCCGCCTTCGCGCCGACCGTGCGGGTCAACACGTTCGCGCCCGGTTTCATCGAGACCGAGGCCACGCTGAACCGGCACGACTGGAAGTCCGGCCGCCGCGAGGCGATGATCGCCCGCACCCCGATGGGCCGCATCCCCGCCGCCGCCGAACTGGCCGGCACCGCACTGTTCCTGGCCACCGACGACGCCGCCCACATTACCGGCGTCTATCTCAACGCCGACGGCGGCTACAACATGATCGGCGCCTGACCGCGACCGCGGCCGCCCGCCCGGCATCGGGGTTCATGCCGGTGCTGATCGAGCTGGTCTGTCAGCACCGCGTTGCCGTGGCACGGTCGGCAGCCGGGCCCCGCTGCCGACTCCCGCGGGATTCACGGCTGCCGCGACGGCTGCTCCGGCCCGCGTGCGAGGTGCTTCTGCAGTTCGACGTGCCGGAACTGGTAGTACGGCCCCTCGGTACGCAGCAGGCCGAGACGGTGGGCGTCCTCGAGGAAGTCCATGGCGCGCAGCGGCAGCCGGCCCTTGGTGGCCAGCCGCGGGACCGTCAGTTTGTAGGCCAGCCACGCGTGGTGCCTGCCGAGCATGAGCCCGACCAGCAGGCCCAGCACCAGCCCGCCCGCCATCACCATGATCCAGGGCTGTTGTGCCAGTCCCGCGATGATGCCGGCCAGGAGCCCGAGCCCGAGCCCGCAGACGATCCGGATGAAGGTCAGGTTCCTGTCGGCCCGCCAGGTCGAGCGGGGGGACCTGGCGGCCGTGTCGGTGGTGGGGCGCTCGACCCAGCGGATCACACCGGGCACGATGAAGTATCCGAAACCGGCCAGCAGAGCGGGTTGCCACGCGCCGGCCAAGGCGACCGTCAGATCAGGCTCCAGCAGGAGCGTCGCCAGCACGCTGACCAGAGCGGCGACGGCTGCGATGACCAGCCCGTTCCTCACGACGCCGAGCAGTTCGCGGAGCCTGCCGCGCACGTGGAAGTCGGCCTGGCCCGGCGGCTCGGTGAACCAGGACCCGATCAGGACGGCGACGCAGAGCGCGATCAGTGGGGCGATCAGCGCGCCGGCATGGGGCACCTTGGTCAGCAGCCAGACGACCACCCCGGCCAGGATCCCGATCGCGATGCCGGCCCCCACCCGAACGGGTCGGCTGGAGGTGTAGCGGGCCAGGTGCCACCAGGCCATGTCACGCGGGTCGGCGGGATCGCGGCTGAGCTGGCGGGACAGGTAGGTGAGCCACCGGCCGACCTGCTCCGGGGGCCAGGCGTGCTGCGGGCGGAAGGGCTGGACCGGGCCGTCGGCCGGTGGCCGCGTGCTCACCAGGGCGGGGATGAGCCGGTCGCAGAGGTGGTCGTGGAGGTCGGCCGCGCTGCCGCGGCCGAGCTCCAGCAGCGGAGACGGGTCGACGCCGGGAGAGATGTAGGTGGCGCGCACCAGCCACAGCCCCAGCGATGTGGAGGCGACTTCCGCCAGGGCTGGGGCAGTGCCGGTACGCAGCGCCTCCAGGATCGGGGGCCAGGAGGGACGGGGCACCGGGGGAAGGCACGCCTCCAGGTAGCCGGCCGCCGCGGCAGGCGACATGGGCTGCGGCTCGATGACCGCCGCCGCCGTGAGCACGTCCCCGATCTCCTCCACCGCGGCGGCGAACTGCGCCGTACGGCAGGTGAGGATGAGTTGATGCCTGTCGCACATCGATCGGTTCAACGCGGTCAGCATGTCCGCGCGGGTGTGGTCGGGCAGCTCGTCCAGGCCGTCGAGGACGGGCAGCACCTCGCCGCGGGCCACGAGCGTCTCCGGGATGTCCGGGCCCAGGCCCTCGGCCAGCAGCGCGGGATAGTCCGTGGCCAGGCTGGCGGTCAGCCAGTCCTGCAGCCGTGGATGCGTACGGTTGTCCCAGCGGGCGGCCGACAGCAGCACGGGGACGGGCTCGTCCGGTTGCCGGGTGCGCAGCAGCTCGAGCACCAGCTGCACGGCCAGGGTCGTCTTGCCGGTGCCCGGATCGCCGAGGATGACCAGGCGGCGGCAGCGCAGGGCACGGAAGTTGCGGGCCAGGTCCGCGATGTGCACGGCCAACCCCGGGAAGGCCACGGTGCCCCGGGCGATGATCTCGGGATGGTCGGCCAGTTCGCGCCGCTCGGTCGAGCGCCAGGGCAACGGCATGGGGGCGGGATCGCACAACGAACGCAGCGCCATCTCGTCGTACCACTGCTGGGCCACCAGCCCGGCCAAAATGTCCTTGGCGGTGCCGATGTCGGCGGACGTGGGCGCGGGCGCGGGTGCCCCACGTCTACGCCACCAGGACAGGATCGGCACCAGCCGCTCGCCCACCAGCCACGCGCCACCTATCAACGACATGAGAACGCCCATACTGAACCCTTGCGGGACGATTTTCTTGTAGACCAGGATCGCGCCCACGCAGGCCACGATCAGGAGGGGAACGCCCCAGGCCAGTGCCCGGTTACTGGCGTTGCGATGCTGCCAATATCGTGCACTCATACCTCCAGTGTGCGGACATTTGCCAGCAGAATAGGACCGATAATCTCACACGCGAGGTCGATGAAACCTGAAAAACCGGCCGCTTCATTGACGGGCTCGCCAACCGGTCGGCAATCATTCGGAAACGCTGTCGGAAGCGGGAAGAGCATTTGCCGCACCTTTCCGCCGCCGGGTATCAGGCGCCACCGCGGAGATCATTCTTTGGCAATTCTTGGAGCGAGAGGTCATGACTCCATGCCGGCCCGGTCGAGGCGGGCCAGCCGGTCAGGGTCGGACAGGATGTCGATCGTGGCGATCCTGCCGTCGGCGATGGTGAAGCTCATGACGGAGATCAGCCGGCCGTCGATCGTGTTGACCAGGCCGGCGAGGCCGTTGACGAGCGCCGGGTGGGTGGTGGCGCTGGTGGCCATGCGCTGGAAGGTGGCGAGTTGTCCGGCCACGGCCGCGACGCCGCGGATGACCTTCAGGCCGCCGGTGAGCACCCCGCCGTCGGCGCGCAGCACCACGTCGGGGTCGAGGATGGACACCAGGGCGTCGAAGTCGCCGCCGCGCGCGGCGGTCAGGAACGCGTCCACCACCCGGCGCTGATCGGCCAGGTCGGGGTTCGGGGCCGCGCCGCGGACCCGTTGGCGGGCGCGGCTGGCGAGCTTCTTGGCGGTTGCCGGGGTGCGGTCCACGATGGGCGCGATCTGCTCGAACGGCAGGCCGAACAGGTCGTGCAACACGAACGCCAGCCGTTCGGCCGGGGTCAGCGACTCCAGCACCACCAGCAGCGCCAGCCCCACCGAGTCGGCCAGCAACACTTCGTGCTCCGGATCGGTGACGTCCCCCTGGTTGATCACCGGATCCGGCAGGCGGTCCTCCAGCGACTCCTCGCGCCGGGCCTTGCGGGTGCGGAGCATGTCCAGGCACACCCGGCCGACCACGGTGGTCAGCCAGCCGCCGAGGTTGCCGATGTCACCGGAGTCCGAGCGCGCCAGCCGCAGCCACGCCTCCTGGACCGCGTCCTCGGCCTCGGTGAGTGAGCCGAGCATGCGGTAGGCGACCGCCCTCAGATGGGGGCGGTGTCCCTCGAACTGGTCGGCCAGCAAGTCCTGGGGTGTCACGGTCGCATTCCTCTCCATCGACTACGTCATACCGCTGACGCGGCGAACCACGAAAAGGTGACCGCGGACGACCGGTCACCTTCACCGGCCGCCATCCGTCATGCCGGCGACCGACACCCACGAAAGGTTGCTGACGATGAGCGGGACAGAAGTTCACGGAACGGTGGCAGAAGGCTTCGAGCAGGTGCGCGAGGTGTTCGCCGAGGTGCTGGCCGAGCAGGACGGCCAGGCGGGCGCGCAGCTGGCCGCCTACGCGCACGGCCGGCAGGCGGTGGATCTGTGGGCCGGGGACGAGATGAGCGGCGACACGCTGACCGGCGTCTACTCCTCCACCAAGGGCGCCGCGACGCTGGTGGCGGCGCTGCTGGTGCAGGAGGGGATCCTCGACCTCGACGCGCCGGTGGCCCGGCACTGGCCGGAGTTCGCCGCGGCGGGCAAGGGCACGATCACGCTGCGGGACGTGCTCACCCACCGCTCCGGCGTCATCGGCGTGGACGGCGGTCTGTCGGCGGCCGAGCTCGCCGACGATGCGGTGATCGCGCGTCGCGTGGCCGGGCAGCGCCCGTACTGGCGTCCCGGTTCGGCTTACGGCTATGGCGGGTTCGTCACGTTCGCGCTGGTGAATGAGGTGATCCGGCGGGTGGCCGGCCGGTCGCTGCAGCAGGTCTACGACGAGCGCATCCGGACGCCGTACGGGCTGGACCTGTACCTGGGGTTGCCCGAGGCCGAGGAGGGCCGGTTCCGTCCCATCGAGTGGTGGACGGCCACACCGGAGCAGGAGGCCGCGTTCTGGGCGAACGTGCCGGGCCCGCACAGCATCCTCGGCATCGGGTACGGGCTCAACAGCACGCCGCCGCTGGACCAGGCGGCTTTCCTCAACGACCGCGCCGTTCGCGCGAACGGCCAGGCGTCGGCCGGCGGGGTGGGCAGCGCGCGCGGCCTGGCGGCCCTGTACGCGGCGGCGGTCTGGGGCATCGACGGGCGGCCCCCGCTGCTCAAGCCGGACACCGTCGCGGAATTCGCCCAACTGCACTCCACCGGCGGCGATCTGGTCCGCGGCGACCAGGGCAACTACGCGCTCGGCTTCCAGGCCAAGGGCCTGCGCTATGCGTTCCTCAGCGCGAACGCCTTCGGCCACGACGGTTCGGCCGGCTCCGAAGCCTTCGCCGACCCGGTCACCGGCATCGCCTTCGGCTACACACGGCACCGCTTCGGCTTCGGCTGGTCCTATCCGGAACACGACCGGCTCGCCGCCGCCGTCCACCGAGCCGCCACCTCCTGAGGAGCGGCCTCGCCCGGCGGCCTGGGTACGGTCGTCGGCGGGTCCCCGCCCGCCGATTATGAGAATCCCCGGTAAATGTCGCCGTTATTGAGTAACTCCGCGGGCAACTGTGGCGGCCATTTGTGTCGAGCCGTAAGTGTGCCCGCGAGCGACCACCGGACGACCAAGCGTTATTGGACGACGAAGACCGGAGCTTCAAACGATCCAAAACCCAAAAGCGGCCATTGGCCGGCCAATATTCAAAGGGTGAGTAGAGCGTAACTTTTTCTGCCCGTGATGTCGGGAGAGTGTGGAGAGGCACGCATGGACAAAGGTGAGAATCCCCCAAGGAGGAGGATGACGTGCCGACATCCCCAGGCCATAACGTGCCGTTCCTCGACGTCCTGAATCCGGCCTTCGACTTCGATACCCCGGAGGTTTACGCCGCACAGGCGGAAAGCTGGTACGCGAACAGTCCCATCGGCCTGCTCGTGCTCCGGTACGAAGAGGCCAACGACCTCCTGCGCGACCGCAGGCTGGACCACGACGGCAAGCGCTACATGGAGACGCACGGCATCTTCGACGGCCCGATCTACGACTGGTTCGTGCCGATGATCGTCAACCACGAGGGGGAAGACCACCGCCGCCTTCGCGGCCTGATGAACAAGGCGTTCACCGCCCGCCGGGTGGCCCGGCTGCGGCCGTTCATCCGGGAGCAGTCCGAGCAGCTGACCGACCGCCTGGCCGGCGCCGGGACGTGCGACTTCGTCGCGGAGTTCGGCATCCGGCTGCCGCTCGCGGTCATGTGCCGGCTGCTCGGCGTACGGCCCGAGGACTACGACCGCTTCGGCACCTGGACCGCCGACCTCGGCCTGGTCTTCGGCCTCTCGACGGGCGGCGACGTCATTGCCCGGGTGGAGAACGCGGTCAACGGCCTCAACGACTACGCCGACCACCTCATCGACGAGAAGACCGCCCGGCCGACCGACGACCTCGGCTCCGACCTGATCGCGGCCCACCAGGCCGATGACAGCCAGGTCAGCCGGGACGAGCTGCGCAACCTCCTGGTCACCCTCGTGTTCGCCGCCCACGACACGACCCGGCACCAGCTCGCCAATGCCATGGTCGCCTTCTCGGAGCATCCCGATCAGTGGACGCTGCTCGGGCGGCAGCCGGAGCTCGCGGCCCAGGCGGTCGAAGAGGTGATCCGCTGGCTGCCCTCGTCGGCCACCGTCTACCGGTTCGCCGCCGAGGACTTCGACTACCAGGGGCTGCGCATCGAGAAGGGGACGTACCTCACGATGTGCGTGAAGGTCGCGCAGCGCGATCCGCGAGCGTACAAGATCGCCGACCGGTTCGACATCACCGCCGTCAGGGACATGCCCCCGCTGCAGTTCGGCGCCGGCCCGCACCACTGCCTGGGCGCCGCCCTCGCCCGCGTCGAGATCGGTGAGGCGCTGACCGTCCTCACCGACCGGCTGGGCCCGCCGTCCGTCATGGGGCCGGTGTCCTGGCCGGGACCACTCGGGATCCAGGGCCCCGAGACGCTCCCGCTGCGCTTCGGCTGATCAGGGAGAGGTCGTCGGAGGCGGGACCACGCCGGGTCCCGGCCGTCAGCTGCGTCGCGGCGGACAGGCGCGGCAAGGCCCGGCGCAACTCCATGCGACCGGCGCAACTCCATGAAAGGGGTGGCTCGACGTCCACGATCGGCTCTGCCGGTCGCGTGACGGTTCAGCTCTGCGGGCTCAGCCCCGCCACGGCCAGCCGGAACAGCCGGTCCGCCTGGGCGGCGGGGTCGGGGTGGTGCTCCGTGGCCAGGGCGATGCCGACGGCCAGCGTGATCAGGTCGGCGACGGTGACGCCTGCCGTCACCGCGCCGTCCTGCGCGGCGCGGCGCAGCAGCGGGGCCGCCGCCTCCGCCAGCGCCGCCGAGCAGGCGTTCTCGTGCACCGGGTCGGATCCGGCGTCGTAGCAGAGCGCGGCCGCCAGCCCCCGGGCGGCGACGCAGTAGGCGACGACGTCGCTCAGCCAATCCAGGAGCGCGGTGCGGCTGTCGCCCGTGCCGGTCAGGTCGTGGGCGCGGACGCACAGGGCCTCGATCCGGTGCCGGGAGACCGCCTCCAGCAGGGCGTATCGGGTGGGGAAGTGCCGGCGCACGGTCGCCGAGCCGACCCCCGCGGTGCGGGCGATCTGCTCAAGGGAGGCGCCGGAGCCGTGGGCGGCGACCTCCTCCTCGGCCACGGCGAGGATGCGCGCGTAGTTGCGCCGGGCGTCCGCGCGCTGGCGGTCGGGCATGGCGTCATCTCCCAGGTTGCTAAATGGCGGGCCCCACCATATCGTACCGGAACATAAACGGCGGGCCCCGCCGTTTATGCGACGAGCACCTGAGGAGCACCATGCCCACAGATTCCGCACCCGTCCTGGTCACCGGCGCCACCGGCAGGCAGGGCGGAGCCACCGCCCGCGCCCTGCGCGCGGCAGGCGTTCCCGTCCGTGCGCTGGTACGCGACCCGGCCACCGACCGGGCCAGGGCCGTCGAGGCGCTCGGTGCCGAGCTGGTCACCGGCGATCTTCACGACCGCGACTCCGTGATCCGGGCCGCCGAGGGCGCCCGCGCCGTCTTCTCCGTGCAGATGCCCGCGGTGACCGCCGAAGGCTTCGATTTCGAAGGGGAGGTGACCCAGGGCGTCAACCTCATCGAGGGCGCGAAGGCCGCCGGGGTGCCGCAGTTCGTGCACACCTCCGTCACCGGCGCCGGCCGGCACACCGAGACCCCCGGCTGGGCCGAAGGCCGCTGGGCGTCGATGGAGCCCACCATGGGTGCCAAGAGCGCGATCCAGGACCGGCTCCGCGCGGCCGGTTTCCCCCATTGGACGCTGCTCAAGCCGGGCTTCTTCATGGAGAACTTCCTGCCGTCCATGGCGTACCTGTTCCCGCGTGGCATCGAGGGCGGCCTGGTGAGCGTCCTGAACCCCGGGACCCGGCTGTCCCTCGTCGCGGTGGAGGACATCGGCAGGGCGGCCGCCGCGGCCATCGCCGCGCCGGACCGGTTCGACGGGGTCGAGCTGGAGCTGGCGAGCGACTACCTGTCGATGACGGAGATCGCCGAAGTCCTCTCCCGCGCCCTCGGCACGCGGCTGTCCGCGCCGGACATGACCATGGAGGAGGCCCTCGCCGCCGGAATGCCGGCGATGGGGGCCTCGGGGGAGTGGCTCAACGTGGCGGGCCAGCCGGGCCGCCCGCAGTACGCGAGAGACCTCGGCATCCCGCTCACCAGCTTCGAGGAATGGGCGCAGGAGCACATGCGCGCCAAGGCCTGACGCCGGCGCCACGCCCTACTCGCTCGCGGCCAGCGCGTTGTCGGGGACGGCGCGTGAGGTCCGCTGCCGGGTGCCGAGGGTGAGGAGCAGCGAAGCCGCTGTCAGCGCCACGCCGAACCAGACGACACTTGCCACCCCCAGATGATCGGCGAACAGCCCGCCGAAAAGCGCTCCGAGCGCGATGGAGGTGTTGTACGCCATGGTGTTGAGCGACATCGCGGCTTCGAAGGTGTCGGGCGCGGCGGCCTGCGTCATGTTGACCTGGCAGAGCTGGACGACGCCGAAGGAAACGCCCCAGAGGATCAGCGCGATCACCGAGCCGGCCTGCCCGTGACCGATCGCGAGCAGCAACAGCATGGACACCACCAGTCCCGCGCAGCCGACGATGAAGCTGCCCCGCAGGTTCCTGGTCACCGTGTGTCCGGCGATGAAGTTCCCGGCCGCGCCTCCGGCGCCGTAGACCATCAGCAGCACGGTGATGAAGAGGGGAGAGGCGGAGGTGGCGCTCTCCAGGTAGGGGCGCACAAAGGTGTACGCGCCGAAGTGGCCGAGCACGAACAGCACGACGGTGCACAGCACCAGGCGGAGCGGCACGTTCCTGAGCGGGAGCCCGAAGACCTCCCGGACCGGGACCGCGTTCGCCGACGGCAGCGATGGGACGATGGCGACGACCGCGAGGAACACCAGCGCGCTCAGGCCGGCCCAGATCAGGAACGTGGTCCGCCAGTCCGTGAGGCTTTCCAGGGCCGTTCCCAGCGGGATGCCCACGACCGCGGCGACCGAGATGCCGGACATGACGATCGCGGCCGCCCTGCTCGCGTGGCGTCCCGGAACAAGGCGCATCGCCATGCTCACCCCTATGGCCCAGAACACGCCGCTGGCGAATCCCATGACGAGCCGCGTGGTGAGGACCAGCGGATAGTTCGGCGAAAGGGCGGTGATGACGTTTCCGAGGGTCAATATCGCCAGCAGCGTGGACAGCAGGGCCCGCCGATTGACCCGCCTGGTCCAGGCCACGATGAACGGCACGCCCAGCCCGGCCGAGACGCCGTAAAGAGTGACCATCAGCCCGGCGACGCCCACCGAGATCCCCAGGCTCGCGCTCACCGGAGTGAGCAGGCCGACGGGCATCAGCTCGGTGGTCAGGAAGACGAACAGGCTGGCTGTGATCGCGGAAACGCCCAGCCATGGCCTCAAGGTCGACTGCGGATGTTCATCGTGTGTGGCCACTGTCTTCCTTCGGGGTGTGCAGGAATTATCGACAAGACGGGAAAGGCGTCAGCGCCTCCGTCACGGGTTCAAGGGTGCGCCACCCTCGATCGATGAGTCCAACACATAGTTTTCATCGTGATCGATCGTGATGCACGATGGTTGGATGGAGCTGCAGCAACTCAGGTACGTCATCGCGGTCGCGGAGACCAGCAACTTCACCCGGGCGGCCGAGCGCTGCCGGGTGGTGCAGTCCGCGCTCAGCCACCAGATCGCCGGTCTGGAGCGGGAACTGGGCGCCCGGTTGTTCGAGCGCACCAGCCGCCGCGTGCGGCTGACGCCGGCCGGAGAGGCGTTCCTGCCCGCCGCCCGGGAGTGCCTGGAGGCCGCCGACCGCGCGCGGGCCGAGGTGGCGGCCGCAAGCGGGGAGATCCGCGGGCGGCTCGCCGTCGGCGCGATCCCCACGGTGACGGCCGTCAACCTGCCGGTCGCCCTGCGGGACTACCGCCGGCGCCATCCGCGGGTGCAGATCACGCTCACCTCGGCGGGCAGCGGGGAGCTGATCGAGCGGGTCCGGCAGGGCGGCGTCGACGTCGCGTTCCTCGGCCTGCCGCCGCGCGCGGAACCGAAGGGCGTGCAGAGCCGCCGGCTCGGCGGAGGCGAGCTGGTCGCCGTGGTCGCGCCGGATCACCACCGGACGGAGTCCGAGGCGGACCTGCGGGGCCTGGCGGACGAACCGTTCATCGACTTCCGCGCCGGCGCGGCCGGGCGCGCACAGTCGGACGAGGCCTTCGCGGCCGCGGGGGTGCGGCGTGAGGTGCCGTTCGAGGTGTCGTCCGCCGACTTCCTGGTCGATCTGGTACGGCAGGGCCTCGGCGTGGGCATGCTGCCGGCCGCGTACGCGCTGCGCTTCCCCGACCTGCACATCATCCGCCTTCGTGGCGCTCCCACGCGGATGGAGCACGTGATCTGGGACAACCGGCCGTCCCCGGCGGCCACCGCCTTCCTCGACCTGATCCGCGCCGATCGCGCGGAAACGTCTCCCGCCTGAGCCGCCCCGGGCGGGAGACCTTCTCCGCGACGCGTCAGCCCTTCTCCGCGCCCTGGTTGGGGTCGCGGACGAAGTAGCGCTGGAACACGACGAAGATGATCGCGACCGGGATGGTGGCCAGGAGCGCGGCACCGAGCTTGAGCGGGAACTGGGTGCCGCCGCCGAGTGAGCCGCTGACCAGGTCGGCCAGGCCGCGCGGGAGGGTGAACAGCGCCGGGTCCTGCACGGCGACCAGGGTGTGCGGGAACTCGTTCCACGAGCCCTGGAACGACAGGATCGTCAGCGTGATGAGCGCGGGCCGCGACATCGGCAGCACGACGGACCAGAAGACGCGGAACGTGCCGGCGCCGTCGATGCGGGCCGCCTCCTCGACGCTGCGCGGGACCGACTCGAAGAACTGCTTCATCACGAACACGCCGGTGGCGTCGGCGATGAGCGGGAGGATCAGCGCCAGGTACGAGTCGTACATCCCCAACTGGTTCAAAACCAGAAATTTCGGGATAAAGAGGACGACCCCCGGCACGGCCATCACCGCGATGACCGCCACGAACAACCCGCGCCGCCCCCGGAACCGCAGCCGGGCCAGCGCGTACCCCGCCATCGAGTCCAGCAGCACCCGCCCCAGCGTGACCACCACGGTGACCAGCAGCGAGTTCGCCAGCCAGACCGGCATGTCCGTGCCCAGGAACACCCGCTCGAAGGCCGACAGCGTGGCCGGGTCCGGGATCGGCGACAGGGGATTGGCGGCGGAGTCCGGGTCGGTCTTGAAGGCGTTGGCGATCTGGATGACGAACGGGTAGATGAAGATGACCGAGAACACGGTCAGGACGACGCGCCTCATGGCTTCCGCTCCCTCATGACCCACCGCTGGAACAACGTCAGCAGCACGATGATCAGGAAGAGCACGAACGAGATCGCCGTGCCCGCCCCGTAGTCGAAGTCCCGGAAGGCCGTCCGGTACGACAGGAACGCCGGCGTCAGCGTGGTCTTGGCGGGATCGCCCTGGCTCATCACGTAGATCTGGTCGAACACCTGCCACGTGCCGATCAGCCCGAGCGTCAGCACGAGGAACATCGTCGGCTTGAGCAGGGGCAGCGTCACCCGCCAGAAGCGCTGCGAGCGGGTGGCGCCGTCGATCATGGCCGCCTCGTCGAGCGTCCTCGGGATGTTCTGCAGCGCCGCGAGGAACATCAGCATGAACGTCCCCGACGTCGTCCACACCACCAGCACGATGATCGCGCACATCGCCACGCTCGGCCCCGCCAGCCACTCCCACCAGGTCAGCCCCAGCAGGCCGTGCTCGGTCAGCGCCGCCGGCGGGTCACCGAGCAGCAGGTGGATCACCCCGCGCGCGTCGGAGAACCACTGCGGCCCGTCCACCCCGGCGAACGCCAGGAGCTGGTTGACCGCCCCCGAGTTGGCGAAGATGAACAGGAACACCACGCTGATCGCCACGGAGCTGGTCACCGAGGGGAAGTAGAACGCGGTACGGAAGAAGGCCCTGCGCTTGTTCACCACCAGCGCGAGGAAGAGCGCGAGCCCCGTCTGCAACGGCACGACGGCGGCCACGTAATAGATGTTGTTGCGGATGCTGGTCATGAAGTTCTCGCGGGCCAGCCCGTCCTCGGTGAACAACCGCGCGTAGTTCTCCCCGCCCACGAACGGCACGCCGCCGCGGAAGGGGCTGCCCTGCCCGTTCCATCCCGTCAGGCTCACCCAGAGCGCCATCAGGATGGGCAGCAGCAGGAACAGCCCGAGGATCACCACCACCGGCGCCACGAACAGCCACCCCGCGAGGTTCTCCCTGGTACGGCTGCGCATGATGTCAGCCGAGCGCGCTCTCGGTGTTCTTCTGCAGCCTGGCCAGGATCGTCTTGGGATCCTGGGTGGCCAGCTGCTGCAGCCCGGTGTCGAAGTCGGACAGGACGCTGTCCATCTTGGGGGCGTTCACCGGGCCCTGCGCGTATTCGACGCCGTTGACGAAGGCGGCGTCGGCCGGGAACTCCTTGAGGTAGGCCTCCTTGGCCGCCTGCCGCGACGGCATGACGCCGAACGCCTCGGCGAAGGCGAGCTGCTGGTCGGTCTTGGTCATCGCCTCCACGAAGTCGATGGCCGCGGCCTTGTTCTTGGACTTGGCGGCGATGCCCCAGCATTGGGTGAAGGAGAGCGTGCCCTTGCCCTCGGGGCCCGCGGGCAGCTCGTGGACGGAGAACTTCACGTCGGGATAGTCGGCCCGCAGCGCGCCCTTGATCCAGTTGCCCTCGATGGTCATCGCGGCCTTGCCCTTGCCGAACGCCTCGCCGCCCCACTCGGCGTCGAGCGCCTTGGCGTACTGGGCCTGCTTGCCGGTGAGCAGGCCCTTGACGTATTCCAGCGCGGCCAGGTTCTCCGGGCTGTCGCCGGTGGCCTGCTTGCTGTCCTCGCTGGTGATCCAGCCGCCGGCCTGCACCATGAAGACGCCGAGCCGGTCACGGCTGTCGCCGAACGTCAGCGGCGTCACGCCCTTGATCCTCTTGGTGACGGCCGTGAGCTCGTCCCAGGTGGTGGGCAGGTCGTCGTCGGTGAGCCCGTTCTTCTTCCACAGCTCGTCGTTGACGACCAGGGCGAGGGTGGAGAAGTCCTTGGGCGCGCAGTAGAACTTCCCGTCGTAGGTGAACGTCTCGCGCAGGCTCGGGTAGAAGTCCTGGCTGTCGGAGATCTTGTCCCCGTACGGCTCCAGGGCGCCGACGCTGGCGTAGTCGGCGAAGCGGGCGGCGTCGACGTAGAACACGTCCGGCGGGTTGCTGCCCGCGAACGCCTGGCCGAGCTGCTGGTGGATGTCCTGGGCCGGGGTGACGGCGGCGGTGTTGCCGGTGGCCTTGGCCCAGGTCTCGGCCGCCTGCTTGACCGCGTTCGTCTCGGCGTCCCCGGAGGAGGCCATCAGGACCTGGAGCGCGGCCGGGCCGCTGCTCTGCTGTTGCGGCGCGGCCTGCTGGTCGTCGAAGCCGCTGCCGCAGGCCGTCGCGGACAGGAGTACGGCGGCTGCCGCGGGGATCGCGAGGCTTTTCATGATCAGGGGTCCTTTCGGATGACCAGGGTGGGAGTGAGCAGCACGTGCGACGCGGTGGGGCGGCCCGAGAGCCGGTCGGTCAGCAGCTCCACGCAGCGCGCGGCGGCCTCGGCGAGGGGCTGGCCGAGGGTGGTGAGCCCGATGGCGGCGGCCACCGGGGTGTCGTCGAACCCCACGACGGCGGGGGTGACCTGCAGGGCTCCGAGGGCCACCGAGTCGCTGACGCAGACCAGGGCCGTCGCCCCGCGCTCCACCAGCTCCCGCGCGCCCGCCTGCCCCTGGGCCGGAGTGCCGTCGGTCTCCAGGGCCAGGTCGGCGTCGAGCCCTCCGGCGGCCAGCGTCCTGGACCAGCCGGACTTGCGGTCGTCGCCGACGCCGGAGCCGGTCTCCCAGCCGAGGAAGCCGATCCGGCGGTGCCCGCCGTCGAGGAGGTGGCGGGTGGCCGCCTCGGTCCCGGCGGCGCCGTCCACGTCCACCCAGGGGTGACCGGCCTCCGACGTGCCCCACGGCCGGCCGAAGGTGACGAACGGCAGGTCCCGCTCGGCCAGCCAGGAGGTCCGCGCGTCGCCGTGGTGGGTGCTGGTCAGCACGAACCCGTCGGGCTCGAACTCGCCCAGGAGCTGGTCGAACGCGGCGATCTCGGACTGGTCGTCGGTGGCGGTGTAGAGCAGCACGCGGTAGCCGGACCCGGCCGCCGACTCGGTGAGGCCGTGCAGGAAGCGGTCGAAGACGTTCATGCCGTCCTGGGTCGTCTCGATCCGGGTGGCCAGGAGCCGCGACCTGCCGGTACGCATCTGCCTGGCGGCGGCGCTCACCCGGTAGCCAAGGGCCTCGACGGCGGCGAGCACCCGCTGCCGGGTCTCCTCCTTGACCACTTCGGGGGAGTTCAGCACGTTCGACACGGTCTGGCGGGACACGTTGGCGTGCCGTGCCACATCGGCGATCGTCACCTTTGCCGCCATATATGGCCTTTCTAATGGTTTGATCGATCCAAAAGGCGTATGACAGGATTAGATCGTTCAAGTTAACGGAGTGTCAAGGGGGCCTCACACGTGCCGGACCACCGCCTGCAACCGCTGCTGCACGACCTGGTCAGCACCGTCCTGGCCCCGACGACCGCGCTGAGCGGCGCCGACGGGCAGATCAGGCCCGCCGGGGTGCAGGGGCTCTTCCACGCCGACGGGCGGGTGCTCTCCCAGGCCGGGCTGCGGATCGACGGCCGCGAGCCCGAGCCGGTCGGCCATGCCGTACCGGCTCCCGGGGTCTCCCGCTTCGTCTCGCTGGCCCGCTGGCTCGGTGACCCCGGCCCCGACCCGACGGTGCGGATCGACCGCGTGCGCCGCGTCACGCCGGGCGCGATGGAGGAGGAGCTCACGATCGCCTCCACCGCGGCCGGCCCCTTCACCTGCACCGTCACCATCGAGCTGAGCTGCGACTTCGCGCCCATCGAGGTGGTGAAGTCGGGCGGCGCCGCCACCCCGGTCCCGCCCGCCGCGGGCGGCGGCGAGCTGACCTGGCAGGCCGGCGGCATCCGCGTCGCCGCCGCCGGCCCGGACTTCGAGGTCGCCGGCGCCGCGTTGCGGCGTGAGGTGACGGTGGCGCCCGGAGAGCACGTCACGTTGCGGTGGGGCGTCTCCGTGGCGGACCCCAAGGCCGTGGTGGCGGCGCCGGCCGGCCCCCGGGAGTGGAGCAGGCCCGAGATCGAGGCGGACGACGCCCGGCTGGTACACCTGGCCCGCCAGTCCCTCGACGACCTGGAGTCGCTGCGGCTGACCGAGACCGCGGCGCCGGGGGACACGTTCCTGGGCGCGGGCGTGCCCTGGTTCCTGACGCTCTTCGGCCGCGACAGCATCTGGGCCGCCCGCATGCTGCTCCCGCTCGGCACCGAGCCGGCCGCGGGCACCCTGCGCGTCCTGGCCCGCCGCCAGGGGAGCAAGGTGGACACCGCGTCCGGCGAGGCCCCTGGCAAGATCATGCACGAGCTGCGCCGCCACGAGTTCGCCGTCGAGGGCAACGAGCTGCGCCTGCCCCCCGCCTACTACGGCACCATCGACGCCACCCCGCTCTGGATCGCCCTGCTGCACGACGCCTGGCGCTGGGGCCTGCCCGAGGCCGAGGTGGCCGCGCTGCTGCCGCCGCTGGAGGCGGCGCTCGGCTGGCTCGCCGATCACGGCGACGCCGACGGCGACGGCTTCCTCGAGTACATCGACACCAGCGGCAGCGGCCTGGCCAACCAGGGCTGGAAGGACTCAGGCGACGCCGTGCGCTTCCACGACGGCACCCGTGCCGAGCCGCCCATCGCCCTGGCCGAGGTCCAGGGGTACGCGTACGAGGCGGCCATGGCGGGGGCGGCCCTGCTGGAGGCGTACGGCAGGCCGGGCGCCGAGCGGTGGCGCGACTACGCGGGCGGGCTGGCCGAGCGGTTCCGCGAGCGGTTCTGGGTGGGTGGCGGCTATCCGGCGCTCGCCCTCGACCGCGACAAACGGCCGGTGGACGCGCTGACCAGCAACATCGGGCACCTCCTCGGCACCGGCCTGCTCACGCCGGCCGAGGAGCTCCGGATCGTCCAGACACTGAAAAATCCGGCCATGTCCGGCGGCTTCGGCCTCCGTACGATGTCCACGGCCGACGCCGGCTTCAGCCCGCTCTCCTACCACTGCGGCTCCGTCTGGACGCACGACACCGCCATCGTCATCTCCGGCCTCGCCCGCTCGGGCCACGGAGGCCCCGCCGCCGAGCTGGCCGCCGACCTGGCTGAAGGGCTCCTCTCGGCCGCCGAGACCTTCGGCTACCGCCTGCCCGAACTCCACGCCGGCGACGACCGCACGCTCATGGGGCGGCCTGTGCCGTACCCCGCGGCCTGCCGCCCGCAGGCGTGGTCGGCGGCGGCGGCCATCGCGGTCCTCCACGCCGCCGTCGGGCTGTACCCGGACGTCCCCGCAGGCCGCGCGACGGTCCGCCCGCTGCCCGGCGCGCCCCTGGGCGCGCTGGCGGTGCGCGGGCTGCGCGTGGCCGGGGCTCCCGTGGACGTGACGGTCGAGCGGTCGGGCACGGCACGCGTCACGGGCCTGCCCGCGGGCGTCTCGCTCCGGATCCCGTGAGGGGAGCGCAGCGGCGCTCCCCTCTGGCGTGCTGTGCGGTCAGGTATAGGGGTTGTCGACGGTGTACGACTTGGTGCGCGTGTTGTACTGGTTACCGGGATAGAACCAGCCGCCGGTCACGTCGAAGCGGACGTTGCCGACGGCGCCGCCGTGGTTCACCTCCGCGGCGTACAGGGACGTCTGCTGGCAGCCCGGGGTGGTCGTCGAGCCGGTGGAGGCCGGCCAGAGCTGGGTCGTGCCGTTGACGACGATGCTGAGGTTGGGCGCCGGGTAGGCGTGCAGCCAGCACAACCGCAGCGAATACCGGAACATCGTGTCCCCGTCGTCGAACGCCACCGTGCCCTCCAGCCGGGCCAGCCCCGTGTTGTAGGGGTCCGTCGCGTTCACCTGGATGTAGACCGGCTGGTCCGGGCCGTACGCCGCATGCGCGGCGCCGAGGGGCAGGAGAGCGGTGGCGAGCGCCGCGATGGCGACCGCGATCGACCTCGTCGCGCGGCGTACTGCGGAACGTGCTGCCAAGTCGCACCTCGTTTCTTTCCTGGTGTGTACGAGTGACGCTCGGCGATTATTGGTGGAAATGAGCAGCCGGTCCAGGCGGCCAATAAACGCCGCATTTCCGGCTGGACGTTAAACCGCGCCGCGGATTTGCTCCCTGAATGCCGGCCCGGCCGCCACCAGCGAGGGGCCGGGCGGCAGGCCGGTCCGTGACCTGGGCAGGACCGGTGAAATTTTCATTTCCGGCACCACCGCATTCCGGCCGGCATTCCGCGGTCCGGTCAGCACGCGCGCAGAAAGCGCGGGCACGGCACCGTCATCACGACGTCTGCTCGAACAGCAACTTCGCCGCCGCCATCGCCCCGTCGGCCCGGACCCTGCCAGCCACGTCGGCCGCACGCGCCCGGATCTCCGCGCCCAGTGCCGTCCCGAGCGCCGCCGACAAGGACGCGAGGGTCGGCACCGGTCCGTCGTGCGCCACCCCGATCCCCAGATCGGCCACCCGCCCCGCGTAGTACGGCTGGTCCACGACAGCACGCGGCGGTTCGGCGCCGAGGTCGAGCAGCCGAACCGCCAGCGCCGCCATCGGCTCGACGTCTCCGCGCGAACCACGGGTCGACAGCAACACACGCACTATGCACTCATTTCTGCAGGTCTTCCGGCATCGGCCGGTGATTCTGCAGCATGACCAGGGCCTTGCCGCAAGCCCCCGGGTGCGCCATACGTCGAGAGCGCAAGGGGCCGCTGCCCGCCGAACCGGGGCGCCCACCGCATCACCACTCAGCCGGTGCGGGCTTCTAGGCCGAGAAACCGTGGATCTTGTCAGGGGTGACGCGGACGACCACCCGTACCGTGCCCTCGTGGTCCGCCGGCGGGTCCTGGTCCAAGTACTTGTGCGAGACCGCGAGCTGGACCGCCCGGTCGTGGTCCTCGACCACTTCGGCGGTGCCGCGGATCTCCACGGACTGGTACGGATCGCCGGTGTCGAAGACGGTCAGGCTGATCCGCGGGTCCCGGGTGAGGTTACGGGTCTTGCGTCGGCCGGTCGTGCTGGAGAACAGCACCGTGTCGCCTTCACGCAGGACCCACACGACCGACGTCTGGGGGCCGCCGTCGGGGTTCAGGGTCGCGACGGTGGCGAAGTTCCTGCCGTCGAGAAGCGTGCGCGTCTTGTCGTCGAACGTGATCGTCATGTCGGCCTCTTCGTCGAACGTCCACCGGTGAACCCTTTAGGGCACCTTTTGTTACCGTGGCCATGATCGGTGACCGAGCGCTCCAGCGGAAGAAGGCACTTTCATGTCACAGCGGAACACCTGTGTGACCGAGCAGGTCAGCGCCTCGGAGGCGTGCACGGTCCTGGACGTGCTCAACCGGGTGAGCGGCAAATGGAGCATCGGCATCCTGATGGAGGCCACCCGCGGGCCGGTACGCTTCACCGAGCTGGAGCGCTCGATCCACGGCATCAGCCGGCGCATGCTCACCCTGACACTGCGCAACCTCGAGCGTGACGGCCTGCTGACCCGGACCGTCTACCCCACGGTGCCGCCCAAGGTCGAATACACCGCCACCGACATGGCCCGCGAGCTCTACGACCATCTGTCGGGGCTCACCGAGTGGGCCGAACGCCACCGCGCCGCCGTCACGCGCGCCCGGGCCGCCTACGACACCTCCACCCCGCGATGACGCCCACCAGGCGCACGGGGGTCCGGAACGGGGCACGCCGTCATCGCCTCCACCCGAGGTGCCCGTTCCGGACGGCGATCACGACGGTCGAGGCTGGCGCTCCGGCGTGACCCGGTGGGCCCGGATGAGGGCGATCACCGTGTCGGTGGTGCGGTCGAGGTGGCTGCGGCCGTCGGGCAGCAGCGCTTCGGGGTTGATGTAGCTGCGCTGCCCCACGTGGGTGGCCGGGTCGAGCCGGTGCACGGTGATCTTTCCGGCGCGGATGGCCCGGTTCCATCCGCTGCCGCGGAACAGTGGCCAGCGTTGCGGGAAGATCCAGGTGGAGAGCCGTTCGATCCGGTCGTGGGCGCTGGTGAGCTGGTGGAGGTGGCGGGCGTGGGTGAGGTCGTTGGCGCCGTTGTGGAAGCCGCCGATGGTGACCAGCAGGAGCGGGGCGTGCAGCCGGGTGTGCAGTTCGGTGACCGCGCCGGTGGCCACCTGGGCGCCGCCGCTGTAGCTGAGCAGCACGACCGGGATGCCACTGCCGGGCTGGTAGCCGGCCCGGCGGAGCTGCTCGGCGATCTGGGCGCCGACGGCCCGGTTGTACAGGGGGCGGTAGCGGTGGTCGGCGGCGACGAAGATCTGCATGACGTTGTGCAGGAACAGCACGATGGCGATGTGGTGGCGCAGCCATTCCCAGACGGGCCGGTTGACGAGTGGGTCGGCCAGCGGCGAGTAGGGCTGTACCTGGCCGAGCACGCGTAGCTCCGGCGCCGCGGTGATCAGGGCGCTGACCAGCTGGCCGCCGTCGCGGGTGTCGCGGAAGCGGCGCTTGCCGATGCCGTCCAGGTAGACGAGGTACGCCTCCGGCGGCCGGTCGGGGTCCGCGCCTCGGGCGTAGGGCATGCCGTGGGGCAGCTCGGTGGTGGGCCTGCGCCAGCCGGCGGTGTAGACGAGCACCTCGTAGCGGGCCAGCAGGGCCTCGGCGAGCAGGACCGGGCCGAGCACCAGGGCCAGGAGCGGGAAATCGATCATGCGAGCAGCTCCCGCCACTGGGTGGTGCTGAGCTTCATGACCAGGCGCCGCACGGCCTCGACGGCGAGGCCGAGCCCGACTCCGGCGATGGTCACGCAGCCTGCCGCGGGCCACCAGTCCAGCCCCGTCGTCGTGGCGAGCGGGGTGACGAGGCCGGCCCCGACCCCTACCAGGAGCAGCAGGTGCAGCAGGGGCCCGAGCAGCGGGAAGGCGAGGACGGCGGCGCACACGAGCGGGGCGGCCAGGCCGGGGGTCCAGGTCAGCGCGGCCACGCCGGACACCGGAGCGGACAGGGCCAGCTCGGCGAGGGTCCATGCGGTCTGTGGCCACAGCGCGAACACCGAGGCCTCGACCACGGCCCCGGTCAGCAGCAGCCGGATCGCGTGGGATCGCGACACGCTGGGCCGGCGGGCGATCAGGGGCAGGATCCGGCCGGCGGACTCCGACAGCCCGGCCAGCAGCAGCACGACGGCAACGAGGGGTGACATCGCTCAGCACTCCTGGGGCACTGCCGGCCGGCCTGGCTGGTACAGGTAGCTCTCGAGCTCGTCGGTGGCGCGCGGGTAGCCGCCTGCTTCCCGCTGGGCGAGCCGCATGGTGGCGGCCGCGGTGCGGAAGCTCGGCTCGTCGAGCAGGCGCCGGGCCAGGGCGTTCACCGCTTCGGCGGTGGCGTCCTGGGTGCGCAGGGACAGGCCGGTGCCGAGCTCGACGACCCGCCGGGCCACCAGCGGCTGATCGGCGCCCTGCGGGATCACCAGCATCGGGACCCCGGCGTGCATGGCCTCGTTCACGCTGTTCATCCCCCCGTGCGTGACGAACAGCGCCGCGCGGGCCAGCACCTCTGGTTGCGGTACAAAGGGGCGGGCGAGCACGTTGGTCGGCAGCGGTTCCAGCGCGGCCGGGTCGGTGTGCCCGGTGGAGATGACCACGGTGCCGGCCAGCGGGGCCAGCGCGGTGGCGAAGGTGCGCAGCAGCTCCGGGCCGGCGTTGAACACGGTGCCCAGCGAGGCGTACAGCACCGGATCGCGCAGGCGATCGGCCGGGAACGACGGGTCGGGCGGACGGGCGCCCAGGCTCGGGCCGACGAACCGGTAGGACTCGTCGAAGGAGTCGGCGCCGGGCTGGAACACGCGCGAGGTGAAGACCAGGTTGAGCGGCTGCCGCACGTTCGCCAGGTCGATCAGCGGCAACCCGTGGGTGTCGTAGCGGCGCGACAGCTCCCGCCGCGCCCGCAGGTAGCCCTGGACGGTGCGGGGCCGGGTCGCCGCCGTGGCCAGCAGCTCCCACGAGACGCGGGTGGGGCTCGGCGCGTACCGGTTGAAGGCGAACGTGGTGTACGCCGCTGCCGCCGGCACCCCGAGCTCGCGGGCGGCGACCGCGCCCCAGGGGCAGGCGGAGCCGTGCACGATCAGGTCGGGCCGGATCCGCCGCACGTCGGCCAGCACGGCGGGCAGCAGGCCGACGGCGGTGCGCGCGAGCCCGTCCAGCATCGTCACCGGCAGCGGGGGATCGGGCAGCGGCTGGTCACCCCCCGGGTAGCGGCACACGGTCGCACCGGCGGCCTCGATCTCCCGCGCGAACGCGGGGGAGGTGTGATACGTGACCGTGTGCCCACGACGGACGAGCTCGGCCACGACCGGCAGGGTCGGGTTGATGTGCCCGTGCATGGCGATGTTGAGGAACGAGATGGTGCTCACCGGCCGACCTCCCATACGGCGGTTCGTGCCCTGCCCAGGACGGCCGGCGCCGCCGGAGGGCTCTCGGCCCGGTACAGCCCGGGCCCGTTGATGCGCAGCCCGTCGAGAAACAGGCCCGCCGTGAGCGAGGCGGTGTGGATCAGCCGCCGGGAATGGCGGAAGTCCCACGGGGCGGGCCAGCTCTCGACGCCGGTGGGCAGCACGACGGTCGGGATCCGTTCGGACACCTCGTCCAGGTCGCGCTCGATCTGGTGCCGCAACAGCAGCAGCCCGGCCCGGGCGGCGACCCCGCCGGGCCACCGGGGCGGGCCGGCCGGGCGCGGCGGCGAGCTCGTCTGCCCGGTCGACAGCACGACCACGCTGGCCGCTCCTGCCTGCAGAGCCGCCCGTACCGGGACGAAGGCGATCACTCCGCCGTCGACGAGCGTCCGGCCCTCCCGCTCCACCGGAGGCAGGATGCCGGGAATGGCCGCGCTGGCCAGCAGCGCGGACTCGAGGTCCCCGCGGTCGAGCAGCACCTGAGCGCCGGTGGCCAGATCCATGGCCACCGCGGTGAAGGGGACCGCCAGGTCCTCGATCCGCGACGGCAGCGCGGCCCCGGCGATCAGCCGGCGCAGGCCACGATCGGCGAAGACACTGGCCCGCGAGGGCAGGTAGCCGAACGGGAACACCTGACGGCGGCGCGCGTGGGTCCAGACGAGATCCAGCCACGGCGCGGCCTTGCCGGGGTGGGCGGCCGCGATCGCTCCGTTGAGGGCGCCCACCGATGTCCCGACGATCAGGTCGGGGACGAATCCCCGCTGCTCCAACGCGTACCCGATACCCACCTGCGCGGCCCCGAGCACCCCGCCGCCCCCGACCACCACCGCCACGGGACGGGGGAGGGCGTGCAAGCCCACCGACGGGCGGCTCGATGGCGAGGAGTGTGCCCGCTCGTAACCGTTGAGGGCCGAGGAGGCCGATCTCCGATGATAGTTAACCCTCATGGTCCGTCCTCTCTCACTACGGCGCCTCATGCGGATTCGTTGCTCAAGGGCGGCCGACTTGGTCCGGGCAGTTGCCAGGAGGCCCTACGTGGGAGATTCCGCAGTGGCGCCCGGCTCGGGCGGCCATGCCGGCTCGGGGACCGCTCCGCGCGGAAGTGGGTCCCGCGGGTGCGATCAGGCGAGGTCGGTGAGGTCCTCCTCGGTGAGACCGATCGACCGGGCGGCCAGGTTCTCCTCCAGGTGAGCCACGGAACCGGTGCCCGGGATGGCCAGGACCACCGGCGACAGGGCCAGCAGCCAGGCCAGGGCGACCTGGTGGGCGGTGGCGCCGTGCCGTCCGGCGACCTTGACCAAGCCGGGGTCGCCCATGTCGGCCCGGCCGCCGCCGAGCGGGAAGAAGGGCACGAAGGCGATGCCGGCTTCCGTGCAGGCGTCCAGGACGGCCGTCTCGGCGCGGTTGGCGAGGTGGAAGTGGTTCTGGACGGCCGCGACAGGAGCGATCGCACGGGCCTCGGCGAGATGGGCGGCATCGACGTTGCTGATGCCCAGATGGCGGATCAGGCCCTCCTCGCGCAGCGCGGCGAGCGCCTCGAAGCGTTCGGCCAGCGACTGGCCGTGCGGCGGTTCGGACTTCCCGATGCGCAGATAGACCAGGTCCAGGCGGTCCAGGCCGAGGCTTTCCAGGTTGGCTTCGACCTGGGGCCGGAGCTCGGCGGCGGTGGCCTGGCGCGGGCCGCCCGGGCCGAAGACCGGGCCGACCTTGGTGGCGATGACCAGGTTGTCCGGGCGCGGGGACAGGGCTTCGCGGATCACGGTGTTGGCGCTTACCGAGCCGTCCTCGTTGCGATAGAAGTGGGCGGTGTCGATGTGGTCGACACCGAGCTCGACGGCGCGGCGCAGGACGGCGCCGGCGGCCCCGGGGTCGCGCCCGGGCCCGCCCGGGCCGCTCTGGAGCAGGCGCATGGCGCCGAAGCCGAGCCGGTCGATCATCAGGTCACCGCCGAGGCGGAACTGGCTGGTCATGTCTCTCCACGTGAGGTGATGTGGTGCCCTTGGCCGGGTGTCGTCAGCCGCGGTCACGGCGCTGTGGCGGGTCACTCGCCGCCGTGTGCCGTTCGGCGCACGAAGGCGGGGACGTCCGCCGGGCCGGGTGGACCGCGGTCCAGTGCGGCCCGCTGGAGTGGACGCGCTCCTTGTTCGGGTGGATCCACCGCAGCGGCGTGCGGGAGCTGCCTCTGCGCAGGGCTCGGCCGGTCGAGCGCATGGCCGCCACCGGGCGACGGCAGCCGACCCGGAAGGGCGGCGCCCCGGCCGCAGGACCGGAGCCCCCGACGAACGTGACCGTCTCATCGAGCGGCGCGCGGCCCGTACGGGGGTGGTGCACCGAGACGTCCTCGAACCCGATCGACATGCCGCAGAAGAGGATGAGCTCGTCCGGAGGCCGCAGGACCTCCGCGACGGTGTTGCGGTACACCGACCATGCCATCTGCGGGCAGCTGTGCAACCCTTCGGCGCGCAGCAGCAGCATGACGGTCTGCAGGTAGATGCCGAGGTCGGCCCACTGGGGCGGGCCCATGTCGCGGTCGATGTAGCAGAACAGGGCGACGGGCGCCCCGAAGCACTGCCAGTTCTCGGCCGCGGCCCTCTGGCGCGCCTCCCAGTCGTCGCGCGCGATCCCGAGCGCGCCGTAGCGCTCCCGCCCGAAGGCGGATCGGCGCTCGCGGTACGGGGACTTCAGCGCGGCCGGGTACATCTCGTACTCGCGCTCGTCCCAGGGGTCACCCGCGGCCAGGCGCTCGCCGGCGCGCCGCTTGATCTCGGCGAGCGGCTCGCCGGTCACCACGTAGACGTGCCACGGCTGGAGGTTCGACCCGGACGGCGCCCAGGCCGCGGCTGACAGCACGCGCTTCAGCACCTCCATCGGGACGGGCTGGCCGGTGAATCCGCGCACCGCCCGTCGGCTCGTGACTGCCTCGTAGACATCCATGATCTTTACCTCCTTGCCTGCTCGGCGTGTCTAGTTTCGTTACATTCATTATCGTATCAGACGATACGGTCGCATTCAATACGATTTTGGGACATGGGAGTCCCGCGCAGTGACGACACAGGGATGCGCGGCCGGGCTTACGCCTCGCCGCCCGCGGGATAGGCGATCCGGGTCAGCAGCTCCTTCAGCCGCTCGGCCTCATCGGGCTCCAGGCCGGCGACCAGGCGCTCGGCCGGCGGCTCCGCCGCCACATGGGCCGCGTCGAAGAGCTCGACGCCCTGAGGTGTGATCTCCACCACCCGCACCCGCCGGTCTCCCGGAATGGTCTTGCGGACGGCCAGCCCCTTGCGCTCCAGGTCGTCCACGACCCGCATGACGCCGGCCTTGTCCGACCCCGTCGCCGCCGCCAGGTCCCGCTGCACCGTGGGGCCGCGGTCCATCAGTACGATCAGCACGGCGAAATGCCGCAGCTCGATGCCGAGCGGCCGAAGCGCCTCCGTCATCACCGCGGCGGCACGCCAGTGCGCCTGGCGCAGCAGCAGGCCGAGGGCAAAAGGTGAGGTGTCCCCGGGACGGTCGGTCGCGCGGGAGGTGGTGGCCTGGTGAGGAACGTCGGCGGTCATGGGGACATGCTATTCGAGCATCATTTCACCCGATACGGTCTCAGTTGAAATGAACTGTGGCCTGGCTCAGCCCTGTTGGTGGTGGGTCAGCAGCCGGGTGAGCAGGCGGGTCAAGGTCTGCCTGTCTTCGGCCGGAAGCGGCCGGAGCAGGTCGTCCTGCACTCTGTCGAGCGCTCGATCCAGGCGTCCCAGTTGCCGGTCGCCCGCCTCGGTGAGGGAGACCATGTTGCGCCTGCGGTCGCCGGGGTCGGGCGTGCGCTCGACGAGACCCTGCTCGGCCAGTTCGTTGATCGCCGCCACGACGTCGCTGCGGTCCATGTTGCACCGGCGGCCGAGCTCGGCCTGGCTGGCCACTCCGAACTCGTCGAGCGCGGCGAGGATGCGGTAGTGGTAGCCACGCGCGCCCACCTCGCCGAAGCCGTCGGACGCCAGGCGGTGGGCGTGCACCGCCAGCTGGGTGAGCAGCCAGCTCGGCTTCGCGGTCAGGCGGGCGGGAGTCTCTTCCACGGCAGCCACCCTACATCGTTGGCCGATCCAATGAATCTCTGTATAGTTGGCGTTGCCAATGTTGGTGACGCCAACGAAAGAGGAATGTCATGTTCACGGACACTTTGATCGCCGACCGTATCGAGATCGCCGACCTGTTCACCCGCTTCGCGCGCCTGCTCGACGAGCAGCGGTGGGACGATGCGGACACCGTCTTCGCCGCGGATGTGGCGGTGCACTCGCCGCGCGGGGGTGAGCTCCACGGCATCGACAAGGTCGTCGGCTTCATGCGACAGGGTGAGGTCGAGGGGCAGCACACCCAGCACACGACCACTGACCTGCTGGTGGAGGTCGACGGCGACCGGGCGGACGCCTCGGCGAACTCGCTGGTGTACTACTACCGCGATGGTCAGGCCCCCCACTTCACCGGCGGCCTGCGAATGACCTCCACCGTCGTCCGGACGCCGGCGGGCTGGCGACTCCGCGAGGTGCAGATCACGCCCGCCTGGACACGCGAGGGCTGATCCGGCTCCGGGAAGCAGGTGACGCCTGGAAGGCCACCTCGGGCGGCGGCCGCTGGGCCGCCGCCCGGCCGGTCAGCGGAAGTCGGAGATGCGCAGCACCGCCAGCATGTCCGTCGCCCGGGAGCCGGTCGAGAAGGAGGCCTCCGCGCCGACCCAGCCGCGGAAGGCGCCCGCGTCGTCGATGATCTGCATGAGCGGTTTGACGTGGGAGTTGCCGGTGTAGCAGAACTCACGGCGCTCCATCGCCAGGCACGTGCACCAGTGCCAGAGCGTGTCGCGGCGGTCGGACTTGGAGACCATCGTCAGGTAGTACTGGATGGAGCTGATGTTGGGGCGCGTTCCGCCGCCGTACTTGGGGCAGCCACCCGACTTCTGGCAGGCGCCGCGCGAGGACGGTTGCAGGTAGGTCAGGCACGAGGTGGTGGCGGCGCAGGCGCGGAAGGCCGAGTGGCCGAACGGCTGGTCGCCGGAGGTGACGAGCTTGCCGCTCGCCCAGCTCGTCAGGTCCTGCCTGAGCGAGCCGGGGAACGCCTTCACCGAGCTCATCGCGCGCCGCGTGCTGACCGCGGCGTTGCTGCCGTAGCCGTACCCGTGCGTGGCCAGCGTGCTCTGCTTGAGGTCCAGGCGGGCCAGCTTGCCGTCGGGGGAGGCCCGCACGTACCACTGTTCCGTCCACGTCTGGGCGATCTTCCACCGGATGGTGAGCACGTTGCCCGCCACGGTGTACGTCCCGGTGCGGGTCTCGTCGGGAGCGCCGGTGAAGCCCCCGGCGGTGAGCACCTCGCAGGCGCGGGGCCGCGATTGGGAACCGCCCGCCTTGGTGGTGCAACTCGGGTCGGGGACGGTGCCGGTGCGCTGCCGGGCCTGGGGGTGGCGCTGCCACCACAGGTACAGGGCGGCCCGTACCGTGCCGTCGGCGGCGAAGCGGTAGTTGCCCAGGCGTACCCAGTTCTGCTGGGAGGCGGCCTTCAGATGACCCTGCGAGATGACATAGGTGGTCTTGCCGCCCGGCAGCGCCGCGGCGGTGGCCGGCTGGACGGGCAGGATGGTGATGGCGAGCACGAAAGACAGGATTGCCGCTGCGGTGCGCAAGAAGAGACTCCGGAAGGCTTGCTGGCTTGGCTGATCGTCGATGAGCCAGGGTATTCGGCCAGGGCCGGAAATGTCGGCGAAACCGCAGCCATGCGGAACCTGGCGCTCCCGATGTCCGGCTGCAGCGGCCGGCCGAGCGGGCGCGGCGCCACCCGATGCCGAGGAAGAGTCTCGACGTGCGAAGCGTGATCGGCGGATGACCGGCCGTCCGGTGGCGGGCCGACGTCGCTCGGGACGAACGACGTCGGCCCGCCAGGCGGATCAGTGGCTGGAGGCCGCCGCGCGCTCCTGGGCCAGGCGCTCCTCGCCCGACAGCGTGTTGAGCGGCTTCTCCTTGATGAACAGCACCGCCACCAGCGCGAGCGCGGTGAGCGGGACGCCGATGAGGAACAGCTCGGCGGTGGCGGTCGCGTACACGTCCTGGATGACGCGGACGACGGGAGCGGGCAGCTTGGAGATGTCGGGTACGGCGTGCGAGTCGCCGCCCCCGCCGCCCGCGGCGGCCATCGGGCCGAGCTTCTCGGTCATGAGCGTGGTGATCCGGTTCGCCAGCACCGCGCCCAGGGCGCTCACGCCGACGGCGCCGCCCATGCTGCGGAAGAAGGTCAGCGCCGAGGTGGTGGCGCCCAGGTCGTGGGCGGGCACGTCGTTCTGGGCGGCCAGGACCAGGTTCTGCATGAGCATGCCGACGCCGATGCCGAGCACCGCCATGTAGGCGCCGAGCAGCACCGTGCCGGTCTGCCCGTCGATGGTGCTGAGCAGGCCCATCCCGCCGAGCATGACGACGCCGCCGGTCACCAGGAAGCCCTTCCAGCGGCCCCACTTGGTGATGAGCTGACCCGCGACCGTGGAGGAGATCAGCAGGCCGAACACCATCGGCAGGCTCATCAGGCCGGCGACCGTCGGCGACTTGCCGAGCGCCACCTGGAAGTACTGCGACAGGAAGACCGTGCCGCCGAACATGGCCACACCGACCAGCACGCTGGCCACGGTGGCGAGGGCGACGGTGCGGTTCCTGAAGAGGGACAGGGGGATGATCGGCTCGGCGGCCCGGGACTCCACCCAGACGGCCAGCGCGAGGATGAGCACGCCGCCGCTCACGAGCACGGCGGTCTGCCAGGAGCCCCACGCGAACTGGTTGCCCGCCAGCGACGACCAGATCAGCAGGGTGGACACACCCACGGTGATGAGCAGCGCGCCCGGGTAGTCGACCTTGACGTCCTTGCGGACCACCGGCAGCTCGAGCGTGCGCTGCAGCAGGATGATGGCCACGATCGTGAACGGCACGCCGAGCAGGAAGCACCAGCGCCAGCCGAGCCAGGAGGTGTCCACCAGCACGCCGCCGATGAGCGGCCCCGCCACGGTCCCGACGCCGAACACGGCGCCGAAGATGCCGGCGTAGCGGCCGAGCTCACGCGGTGGGATCATGGCGGCCATCACGATCATGGCCAGCGCGGTCATGCCGCCGGCGCCGACGCCCTGGACGACGCGGCTGACGATGAGGATCTCCACGTTCGGGGTGAGGCCCGCGATCAGCGAGCCCGCCACGAACAGGCCCAGCGAGAGCTGGATCAGCAGCTTCTTGTTGTACAGGTCGGCCATCTTGCCCCAGAGCGGCACCGTGGCCGTCATGGCCAGCAGCTCGGAGGTGACGATCCAGGTGTAGACGGTCTGCGAGCCCCGCAGCTCGGTGATGATGCGCGGCAGGGCGTTGGCCACGACGGTCGAGGCCAGGATGGACACGAACATGCCCACCATCAGCCCTGACAGCGCCTGCAGGACCTTTCTCCTGGACGTGGGCGCCGCGGCCACGGGCTCGGGCTGCGCGCTGGTGGATGTCATCTTTCCTCGATTTTCTCGGGCAGCGACCGGCGCTCCGCGGGATTCGTGCGGACGCCGGCTCGACGGAAACGTTTACGGGACAGTCGGAAAGGACGTGACCGGGGCGGTCACGGGTTGGGCAGGCCGGCGGCGAGCTGGGAGAAGGCCTCGTCGACCAGGTCGGCCAGCTCCGGGCGGCCGCCCGCGGCGCTCCACCGGAGCATCGCCACCCGGAAGGCCGCCAGGGCCGCCGCGGTGGCCAGCTCCGGATAGCCGGTCGTGACGGGCTCGACACCGGTCCGGCGGGCGACGGCCTCCGTGACGACCCGCTCGGTCTCGGTGCCGCCGGCGACGAGCCGGGGGAGAAGCGATGGGTTCTGCTCGAACACCTTCAGCCGCAGCAGCCATTGCTCGCGCTGTTCCTGGACGTGCTCGGCCTCGCCCCGCGCCAGCAGCCGCAGCGCCTCCAGGACCGGTACGTCCGGGGGCATGGCCTCCAGCCTCTCGCGCAGCTCGGCGGCGGACGCCGGGCCCGGGCCGATGAGCGCGTCCTCCTTGGACGGGAAGTAGTTGAAGAACGTACGCGAGGAGACGTCCACCGCCTCGGCGATGTCCTCCACCGTGACCGCCGCCAGGCCGCGCTCGGCCACCAGCGTCAGGGCGGCATGCTCCAGCGCTGCGCGGGTCTCGAGCTTCTTCCGATCCCTCCGGCCGAGTTCGTCAGCGCTGTCCACAATGGTCACGATGCCAGAGTAGGGAAAAACTTTCAGACCCTGCAATGTTTCAGGGTCTGAAGTGCGGCAGATCACATACGCGACGGTACGGCGTCCTGCGGCTCCCTGAGCGGGAAGTGGCAGGCCGCCGAGTGCCCGGGATCGAACCCGAGCAGCACCGGCTCCTCCTCGGCGCACCGGGCCCGCGCCCGCGGGCACCGGGTGCGGAAGCGGCACCCCGAGGGCGGGTCGAGCGGGCTGGGCAGCTCCGAGCCGAGCTCCACCGGATCGGTGGCCTCTCCCGCGCCAGGATCCGGCTCCGGGATCGCGGCGATCAGGCTCGCGGTGTACGGGTGCACGGGACGGAGGTAGATGTCATCCGCCGACCCGATCTCGACGAGCTTGCCGAGGTACATCACCCCGACGGTGTCCGCCATGTACCGCACCACCGTCAGGTCATGAGAAATCACGACATAGGTGACCTCGTGCTTGGCCTGCAGCCGCTTCATCAGGTTGAGCACCTGCGACCGGATCGACACGTCCAGCGCGCTCACCGGCTCGTCGGCCACGATCACCCGCGGGTTGAGCGCGAGCGCCCTGGCCAGCGCGATGCGCTGACGCTGCCCGCCGGAGAACTCGTGCGGATGGCGCTCCAGCACGCTGTGCGGCAGCCCGACCTCGTCGAGCAGCTCCCTGATCGCCGCCACCTGCTCCTCGGCGGTGCCGATGCCCTGGGCCTCGAACGGCTCGCGCAGGATGGCGCCGACGCGCATGCGCGGGTCGAGCGCGTCCAGCGGATCCTGGAACATCATCTGCAGGTTGCGCCGATGCCGGCGCAAGCTCCGCCCGCGCAGCCCGTTCAGCTTGCCGCCGAGGGCCGTGACGCTGCCCGAGGAGGGCTGCTCCAGCGCGACGATCATCTTGGCCAGGGTGCTCTTGCCGCAGCCGCTCTCGCCGACCAGCCCGAAGGTCTGGCCGGGCCGGACCTCGAACGACACCCCGGACACGGCCTTGACGCTGCGCGCGGGGCCGAGCAGGGGGAAGCGGCGGGGCGCGCCGTACTCCTTGACGAGGTCGTCGACGGTCAGCACCGGCTCGGCCGCCCGCCCGTCCCGCGCCACCGCCGCCGTAGGACCGGTGACCGGCGCGAGCGGCCCGTCGACCGGGTGCCAGCAGGCCAGCAGGTGTCCCGGGCGCGACTCGGCGAGCGGGGGCGCCTCGCCCGCGCAGCGGTCGGTGGCGTGCGCGCAGCGGGCGGCGAAACGGCAGCCGGCCGGCGGGTCGGCCAGGTCGGGAGGGGCGCCGGGGATGGAGTAGAGGGTGTGCTCGCGCCGCTGGGTCAGCCGTGGCGTGCACGCCAGCAGCGCCTGCGTGTACGGGTGCCGCATCCCCGCGAAGAGCTCGCCGGTGGGCGCGCTCTCGACGATGCCGCCCCCGTACATGACGTTGACCCGGTCGGCCCAGCGCGCGATCACGCCCATGTCGTGGGTGATCAGCAGCATGGCCATCCCGAGGCGGTCCTTGAGGTCGTGCAGCAGCCGCAGGACCTGGGCCTGGACGGTCACGTCGAGCGCCGTCGTCGGCTCGTCGGCGATCAGCACCTTCGGCTCGCAGGACAGGGCCATGGCGATCATGACCCGCTGCCGCAGCCCGCCGGAGAGCTGGTGCGGGTGGTCGCCGAACCTCTCGGCGGGGCGGGCGATGCCGACCAGCGCGAGCATCTCGATCGCCCGCTCGCGCGCCTGCCTCGGGCTCGCGCCGAGGTGCAGCCTGATCGGCTCGGCGACCTGCTCGCCGATGGTCTTGGTGGGGTTGAGCGAGGTCATCGGATCCTGGAAGACCATGGCGATCTCGTTGCCGCGGATCCGCTGGTACTCCCGTTCGGGCAGGCCGACCAGCTCCCGGCCGTCGAGCTTGATCGAGCCCTCGGTGATCTGGCCGCCGGGCGGCAGCAGGCCCATGATCGACAGGCCGGTCATCGACTTCCCGCTGCCCGACTCGCCCACCAGCCCGAGGGTCTCGCCCGGGCGCAGCCGCAGGTCGACGGCCCTGACGACGTCGACCGCGGACCTCCTCAGCCGGATGCCGGCCGACAGGCGCTCGATGGCCAGAACGTCACCGTCGGGCATTACTTGCCCCTTTCCGTGCGGGCGGCCATCAGCGCCGCCTCAGCCGTACGTCGATCGAGTCGCGCAGCGCGTCCCCGACGAAGTTGAACGCCATGACGATCAGGACCAGGCAGCCCCCGACCGGGTAGATCAGCCACCAGGCGCCCTCGAACAGGTGGCTCACCCCGTCGGAGAGCTGCGTGCCCCATTCGACGTCGGGATAGTTGAGCCCGAACCCGAGGAAGCCCAGCAGCGAGACCGCGATGATCGCGTCGGCGACCTGAAAGGTGATGTTCACGATCACGACGCCCAGCGCGTTCGGGATCAGGTGCCGGGCGATGATCCGCGGCTTCGTCGCCCCCATCACGGTCGCGGCCGCGACGAACCCGCGCGAGCGCAGGGAGAGGACCTCGGCTCTGACCAGCCGGGCTGGGGCGAGCCAGGAGAACGCCCCCAGGATCAGGCTGAGCGACAGGACCGAGGAGCTGAACTGCGTCGCGGCGATGAGCACGATGAACAGGAAGGGGATCGACAGCAGCGTGTCGACCACGCGCATCATGATGCCGTCCACGATGCCGCCGGCCAGGCCCGCGACCGTCCCGTACAGCGTGCCGAACGCCGTGGCGATGAGCGCCGCGAACAGCCCGATCTGCAGCGACGCCTGGCCGCCCAGCATGATCCGCCCGAGCACGTCGAAGCCCTGCGCGTCGGTGCCGAGGGGATGGACGGCGTCCGGCGGCAGCAGGCTGCTGACCGGGTCGACGGCGATCTGCTCGGTGACGTACAGGTGGGGGCCGGCGAAGCAGAACAGGGCGAGCAGGACGATGATGCCCACGCCGATGACGGCGAGCCGGTTCTGCGCGAAGGAGCGCAGGGCGAGGCGCCATCCGCTGGTGACCCGAGGGGGTGCCGTGTGTGGTGCTGTGTGTGGTGCTGTGTCGGTCATGCGCGTTGTGTCCTCGGGTCGCTGACCGCCACGAGCAGGTCGGCCAGGAGGTTGCCCAGGACGGTCAGGGTGGCGGCGACCAGGGTGTAGCCGAGCAGGACCGGATAGTCCTGGTTGTTCAGGGCGTTGAAGAACAGCAGCCCCAGGCCCGGGTAGTTGAAGACCGACTCGACCACGAGGTTGCCCGCGAGCAACAGCGGGATCGTCATGCCGATCAGGGTCACCAGCGGCAGGCAGGCGTTGCGCAGCAGGTGACGGGTCAGGACCAGGCGCATCGACAGTCCTTTCGCCCGCGCCACCCTGATGTAGTCCTGCGCGAGCTGGTCCAGCGCCGCGGAGCGCTGGTACCGGGAGTACAGCGCGACCGTGATGCCGGTCAGCGTCAGCACCGGCAGCAGCATGGCGCGGGGCTCGGTGAAGATCACGAACGTGGAGCTCGACTGCGAGGCCTGCGCGGGCAGGACGCCCAGCCCCAGCGCGAAGACCTGGATCAGCAGCATCGCCAGCAGGAAGACGGGCATCGAGTAGGCGATGAAGGTGAGCGTGGTCAGCACGTTGTCGCCGATGCTGTTGCGCTTGACCGCCTGGAAGACGCCCAGCGGCACCGCGATGGCGATGGCCAGGACGAGGGCCACGCCGGCCAGCATCGCGGTCCGGCCGGCGTTCTCGGCCAGCAGCGCGTTCACGCTCTGGTTCAGCTTGTAGGAGTAACCGAGGTCACCCTCCAGGAGCCGGCCCAGGTAGGTGAAATACTGCACGAACAGCGACCGGTCGTAGCCGTGCTCCCGGTCGAAGGCGGCCACCGCTTCCGCGCTGGCCTGCACGCCGAGGATCGCGCGGCCGGGTGAGCCGGACATCCCGTGCAGCATGATGAAGGTGATCACCGAGACGCCCAGGACCACGATGGCCGACGTCGCCAGCCGGCGCAGCACGAACTGGATCACGCTGCCCCTCCTTCCTGTCGTTCTGTGGTGCTAGCGCAGGTACCAGTACTCCGGCGTCAGCACCGTGGTGGGCAGGGCGGCGAAGGTCTCCTGCGGGCCGGACAGCGTGTCCTTCCAGGCCCAGATGGTGTGGGCGGTCGGCAGCCAGAGCACGGGCAGCTCGGTCCGCAACCGCTCCATCTCGGCCTGGACGGCCTGGCGGTCCTCGCCGTGCACCGAGGCGCGGATCAGCTCGTCGGTCTCGGGGTCGTTGTAGGCGCCCACGTTGCCCGAGCCCTTGGAGTCGAAGGTGCCGGTCATGGTCGGGTACGGGGTGGTGCTGAAGCCGCCCCAGGTCGACATGGCCCACTCACCGGCCTTCGAGGGCGCCGCCGGCACGTTGTAGTTCTGGATCAGGAAGCTGAACGTCTTCGGCGCGACCGCGATCTCGATGCCCAGCTTGCGGGCCTCCGAGGAGAACGCCGTGCTGACCGCGCTGTGCAGCTGCGGCTCGCTGCGGTAGAAGAGGTTGAACCTGATCGTCTGGCCCTGCGGGATCCCCTCGCCGCACTCCGACGGCCCGGTGCCGGGACGCTCGCACGTCGTGGCGCCGTTCGGCACGACCTTCCACCCGTGATCCTCCAGCAGCTTGCGCGCGGCGGCCGGGTCGTAGGGGTACGGCGCGGTGGCGACGTTCTTCGGCGCGTACGGCGAGCTCGCCGGCGCCGTGCCGTAGCTTTCCGCGGCCGCGCCGTTGTACATGCCCTTGCTGGCGATGTAACCGGGCTGGTCGATGAGGTGCTGCAGCGCCTGCCTGACGTAGCGCTGACCGAGGATCTTGTCGACGTTGTCGGTCGTGTCCTTGAAGTTGAGCATGATGAAGTTGAAGCCCAGGCGGGGCGCGCCGTAGACGTGATAGCCGGCGGCCTTGAGCGCCTTCACCTGCCCCACGTGGCCCTGGTCCACCGTGGCCATCGTCAGGTTGCCGCTCAGGAGCTGGTTGAACTTCGCGGTCTCGGAGGTGAACGGCCGGAAGTTCAGCGTCTTGATGCGGGGCTTCTGCGGGCCGGAGTACGCCTCGTTGGCGCTCATCGCGTAGAAGTTCGTGGTCACGTCGAAGGCGCTCAGCCGGTACGGGCCGTTCACCGTCTGCCAGAGCGGGTTCGTGGCGAAGCCGGCCGGGTCCCGGGAGGCCTTGTCGAGGAAGGTGTAGATCGCCTCGGCGTTCTTCGGCTCACTGGCATCGAGGATCGGCCCGCCGGCCGACGCCCTGGCCCACTGCTTGGCCGGCAGCGGCACGACCGAGGTCAGCTCGTCGGCGGTGAACCACTCGGGGTTGTAGGCCTCCTCCAGCTTCAGCGTCACGGTGTCCGCCGAGGTCGCCTTCGCGCTGGTGACGTTGTCGGGGAACTGGCCGGGCGTGTAGCCGCCCCAGTTGGCGGCGTTCTTCCTCAGCGCGGCCTTGAGCAGGTCGATGAAGAAGACCACGTCGCCGGCCTCGACCGGGGAGCCGTCGGACCAGCTGTAGCCCGGCTTCAGCTTGATGGTCACCGTCTTGTTGCCGTCGGAGAACTCCGGCGGCTCGGCCAGGCTGAGCGCCGGGTTGACCTTGGGGCTGGCGCCTTCGGGGAACCAGTAGAGCGGCCGGTACATGAGCCGCTGGAACTGGTAGGTCACGTAGGTGGAGTTGAACGCGCCGGGCACGATCGGCAGCATGTAGTAGGGCCCGGCTCCGGGCTGCTGCGCGATGTCGATGGTGCCGCCGTCCTTGGGCGTGCCCGACTCCGCCGGCAGCTCGCCGAAGGTCTGGGACCCGGACTTGCGGGCGGCCTGGTCGCCGCCCGTGCCCTCGGCGCCGCCACTGCCGCTGCCACCGCTGCACGCCGCGAGCGGCAGGAGGGTGGCCAGCGTCGCCGCGATGAGCGCGCGCCGGCCGCGGACGCCGCTCATGGCCGCCTCACTGCGGCTCGAAATCCGGTGAATCGGTAGATGTCCACGTCGCCCGCTCCTGTTGCCGTATGCGGGGGGAAACGTCACGGCTCGGCGGCCGTCAGTCGCCCCAGACCGCCTTTGCGTAGGTGTAGAAGTTGAGGCCGAGGATCTTCTCGATCCTGGCCGACGAATAGCCGCGCTCCTCCAGCAGGCGCGCCAGCTCCCGGAACTGGTCGACCCCGCGCAGGTCGACGACGAACGGGAAGGTGTCGCTGCGCTCCCCGGCCGCGGAGGCCCCGGCCTGCCGGCGCAGCGCCACGTGCTCGGCGAGCCGGTCCCGGTAGGCGTCGAGGTCGTCGATGGCGGTGATCGTGCCGTCGGTGCCGATGCCCACGTGGTCCTCGCCGCACACGTTGACGGCGTGGACGATGTGCTCCACCACGTCAGAGGCGCGGGCGTGCCCGGAGGCGTTGAGGAACGGCATGAAATAGATGCCGACGAAACCGCCTCGCGAGGCGACCAGCCGCAGCTCCTCGTCGGTCTTGTTGCGCGGCAGGTCGACCAGCGCCCGGCAGCCCGTGTGGTTGATCGAGACGGGCTGACCGGACGCGCGCGCGGCCTCCAGGCAGGTCCGCTCGCCGCTGTGCGACAGGTCGACCATGACGCGCTGCTCGTTGAGCGCCGCCACGACCTCCCGCCCGAGCGGTGTCAGGCCCCGGTTGCCCGGCGCCATCGAGCCGTCGCCGACCTGGTTCGCCTGGTTGTAGGTCAGCTGGATGACCCGGACGCCCAGGCGGGCGAAGGTGGCGACGCGTTCGGGCCGGTCCTCGACCGCGGCGGCGTTCTGGAAGCCGTAGATGATGCCGATCTTGCCGGTGCGCTTGGCCTCGGCGATGTCCTCGGCCGTGTCGACGCGCACCAGGTGCTCGTGGTGGGCGCGGATGATCGCGTCCCAGGTCTCGATCTCCCGCAGGGTGTGCTGATAGGGCGGGAAGTCGCCCATCGTGTAGCCCAGGGTGACGTTGATCGCGGTCACGCCCGAGGCGTGCGCGTCGGCCAGCGTGCGCTCGTCGATGGTCAGCCGGTCGCTGGTCTGCACGAGCGTGCCGGCGGCCTCGGCGTTCGGGTTGTCCAGCACGCCGAGCGCGTTGACGACGATGTGACCGGAGATGTCGGCGGTCATGCCGGTGCCCCTTCCTCGATGCCTGCGGCGCGGGCCCGCTCGTGGTCGGCCCGCTCGTAGTCGGCCCGGTCGTGGCGCCGGCCGCGCTTGACCGTCGTGACGATCTGGCGCAGGTGGCCGATGTCCTCGTACGGGTCGGCGGCGACGACGAGCAGGTTGGCCAGCTTGCCGGCCTCGACGCTGCCCGTCGTGGCGCGCTGCCCCAGGGCGGCCGCCCCCGCGAGGGTGGCCGCGCGGACCGCCTCCCGGGGCGGCAGGCCCATCGCGTGGACGAGGTGGTCGAGCTCGTCGTGGAGCGAGGGGTAGGGGTCGCCCGGCGGGGTCTCGTAGTCGGTGCCGGCGCAGATCTCCACGCCCACGTGCCGGGCGCGGTCGATCAGCCGCCGCAGCACGTCCTGCGCCGTCCTGGCCGCGCCGGGCGGGCTGAGCGGGATCCTGGCCACCACGCTCGCCGTGGCGTCGAGGATGGTGCCGCGCCGCCGCATGTCGCCGAGCAGCGCGTCGATGGCGTCCACCGGCGCGTCCAGGAAGCGCTCGTAGGCCTCCGGGAGGTGGGCGCGCTGTCCCCGGTACGTCGCGGGCCGTACGCCCGCGAGCTGGTAGGCGAGCATGTGGACGTGTGACACCACGTCCACGCCGGCCGCCACGACGTCACCCGGCAGGGCGGGGAACACCGACGCGTGCGCCCACACCCGCATGCCCTGCCGGTGCGCCTCGGCGGTGATCCGGGCGATCGTCGGACCGTCGAGGTCGGCGTAGACCTTGACGGCCACGGCTCCGGTGCCCCGTGCCCGCGCGACGGCCAGTGTCAGGTCGGTGTTCTCGTCGATCGCCTGCATCCACGGTGCGGTGCCGGGCGTCGTGCCCTGGGTCACCTGCCACGTGCGGGGGTCGTCGAAGAAGCTCGGGCCGGCCATCAGCGCGGCGTTGTGGACGTCGGGGCCGGGGATCTCGCCGACCAGCGCGGCGCGCTCCAGGTCCGCCATCTGCCGCAGGTCGCCGGCCATCTCGCGGATCGCGGTGACGCCGCCGTACAGCTGGCGGCGCATCATCTCCTCGGCCCACTCGCGGTTGGGCGGGGTGGACAGGTGCTGGTGGGTGTCGATGAGGCCGGGCAACAGGAACGCCCCCGCCACGTCGACGACCTCGGCGCCGTCCAGGTCCGACGAGCCCAGCTCGGCGTCCGGCAGGACCGCCTTGATCATCGGCCCGTCGGTCACCACCGCCATCCCGCGGCGGACGGGCGCACCGGTCCCGTCGATCAACGACGCGTCGCGGTAGACCGTCACCTCTCCTGGCGCGGCGGGCGCGAAGGGGGTGGGCGCCGGGTCGTTGCCCGCGACCGGTCGTTCGTCTCTGTCGGTCATGGGGGTCGCTCGGTCTCCGTTCCAGAGCTTCGTCGAGGGGGAGTCTCGACTCGATCTGTTACATACAGCGTAACAAGTGTTGCAACACTAGCAACGTCTGATAACATGCGTCAAGCGTGGAATGATGGCGTCGACGACCGTGGAGGGGGACCTTGCCCAGACCGGCCAGCTCTGCCGTGGACAAAGCCCTGGACCTCATCGAGGCCGTCGTCCAGGCGAACCGCCCGCTGCGCCTCAGTGAGGTGGCGAACCTGGCGGGGATGCACCGCGCCACCGCCTACCGCATCCTGGTCGACCTGGTCCGCCGCGGCTGGATCATGCGCAGCCAGGATCACTACCTGCCCGGGACGATCGTCCTGCAGTTCTCCCAGGCCGCGACCGCCAACTCGCTCGTGGTCCTGAGCAGGCCGGTGCTCCAGGCGCTGTCCGACCAGACGGCGATGATGGTGAACCTGCAGGTCCTGGAGCCCGAGGGGGCGCGGGTGATCGACGTCGTGCGGCCACCGCGGCTGGCGATGATCACCGACCTGCTGGGGGAGCTGCTGCCCATCCACAAGTTCGCCGGCCCCATGGCGCTGGTCTCCGCGCTGGACGACACCGCGCAGGTCCCTTACCTGCGCGTCGCCGAGCAGCAGGGCGGCCCCGCGGTCGCCAGGGCCGAGCTGCTGAAGGACATCGACCTGACCCGGCGCACCGGCTTCGCGCTGGAGCGCGGGCGCAACGAGGAAGTGATCGCCTCGCTGAGCCGCGCGGTGCTCACCGGCAACGGGCGCCCGATCTGCGCCCTGACGATCGTCGGTCTCGACAGCGAATTCGACGACGCCACCCTGGCGAAGCTGAAAGACAGCCTCACCGCCGCCACGGACGAGCTGCAAGGCACCCTGAGCGGCACGACGACACCCGGAGTCGACCTTGATTGACACCGCAGTGAGCGGAGTTCTCGTCCTCGACCGGGATCAGACCAGGGCGGCCCTGCCGGCTGACGCGCTCCTCGCGGCGGTGCGCACCGCTCTTGTCGCCATCAGCCGCGGCGACGCCTCCGCCCCGCCCCGCGTCGCGGCCCGATCGCCGCACGGGCTGCTGGGCGCAATGCCGGGCTACGTGCCGCAGCTCGGGCTGGCCGCCAAGCTCGTGACCGTCTTCTCCGCCGTCACGGCGGGCGGGCACGGCGCCCACCGCGGCATCGTCGCCTACTTCGACGAGGAGAACGGCCGACCGCTGGCGGTCATGGACGCCGAGACGATCACCGCGCTGCGCACGGCGGCCACCGCTACCGCCGCCATGATCGCGCTCGCGCGGCCCGGGGCCCGCCGCGTCGCCGTGATCGGCACCGGGACGCAGGCCCGCGCCCAGCTCGGCCTCATCGCGGCCCTGGACTCGGCCCTGGACCCGGCGCTGGACTCCGTGCGGCCGGTGGTCGGAGCGCGTGACCGCGGCGCCGCGGAGCGCCTCGTCGCGGGGCTGCCCTCCGGGAGCGCGACCACTGTCGAAGAGGCGGTCAGGGGCGCGGACGTCGTCTTCTGCTGCACCTCGAGCCGGGAGCCGGTGGTTCGCCGGTCCTGGCTCGGCGGTGGCGCGCACCTCAGCTCGGTGGGTGGCTCCGACGGGCCGGAGTTCGGCGACGACACCCTGCGGGCGGCGTCGCTGTTCGTGGAGTGGCGGGGCGCCGTGACCGAGCCGCCGCCGGCCGGCGCCTGGGAGCTGCAGGCCGCCGACCCGGCCGACGCCCGCCTGATCGGCGCCGTGCTCGACGGCGCGCATCCGGGGCGGCGCTCGGCCGAGGAGCTGACGCTGTTCAAGTCCACCGGGCACGCCGCGCTCGACGTCGCGGCGGCATCGGTGGCCTACAGGGTGGCCCGCGAGCGCGGGCTGGGGCTCAGCGTCGACCTGTAGCCGTCGTTCAGTGGGTGGGTGCCGCGGTGACCGGCCTGTGGGCGAGGGGGCTCGAGAAGATCATGGTGCTCGACGGCTTCCCGTAGACCGCCAGGCGATCGATCAGGGCCTCGAACGCCGCCATCGACGGCACGGCGATCTTGAGGATGCTGCACACGTCACCGGTGACCCGGTGGATCTCCCGGATCTCCGGCCAGGCCGGCACCTCCGGATCGCGCAGCACGCAGGTCGGCCCGTAGCAGGTCAGCTGTACGAACGCGGACACCGCCCAGCCGACCCGGGCCGGATCCACCGTGGCGTGATAGCCGGTGATCACCCCGGTCTCCTCCAGGCGGCGGACCCGCTCGGCCACCGCGGGCGGTGACAGGTGGACCCGGCGCGACAGCTCGTTGAAGGAGAGCCGGGCGTTCTCCTGGAGCTCACGCAGCAGCTCCCAGTCCATGGCGTCCACCAGGGCCACCTTTCACTTGAAAATGGTATGACCGAAATAGATACCAGACATGAGGCTCTTCGCGAGAAAGGCCGTTGAACTGGCATTCCTCCCGGCCGTAGCACCGCACCATCATGAGGTGCCGATGAGCGAAGGGAGTGCGGCACACATGGAAACGACAGGACGGGTGCGTCCGAGCTCGGCCGGAGAGCGGGCCGAGCGGGCCAGGGCGAGCGGCGGGCTGCCGACCCTGGAATTTGAGCGGGAGATCCCCTACGACGCCTACGTCCGTACCGACATCTTGCACGACCTGCAGCGGCCGCTGAGCGACGCTCCGGGCGAGATGTCGTTCCTGGTGATCACCCAGGTGATGGAGCTCTACTTCAAGCTCATCGCCTACGAGCTGCTCTCCGTCCGGGAGTCGCTGCGGGCCGACCGGGTGCCGGACGCGGTCGGGGCGCTGCGCCGTACGGCCCTGCACCTGGAGGGCCTGAACGCCAGCTGGAACGGCCTGCGCTGGATGACGCCCGCGGACTTCAACAGGTTCCGTGACCTGCTCGGGGAGGCGTCGGGGCTGCAGTCGGGCATGTACCGGCTGGTGGAGTTCAGGCTGGGGTTGAAGAACGAGGCGCTGCTGCGGCCGTTCAAGGGCGCGGCGATGAGCGAGCGCCTGCACCGTGCGTTCGCCGAGCCGAGCGTCTGGGACGCCGCCACCGCGCTGCTCGCCCGGCACGGCCACGACCTCCCGGACACCGTGCTCGACCGGGACTTCGGCACCGAGTACGAGCCGGACGAGGCGGTCGAGCGCGCCTGGGTGGAGGTCTACCGCGACGACGCGCCGGGTGGCCTGCGGGCGCTCGGCGACGCGCTGGCCGAGGTCTCCGAGCGGTTCGGGGACTGGCGATACGCCCATGTGGCGGCGGTGCGCAGGTCGATGGGCGCCAAACCGGGCAGCGGTGGCTCCAACGGCCTGGCCTGGCTGGAGCGCAGCATGGCCAGGGTGGTCTTCCCCGAGCTCTGGTCCGCCCGTACCCACATGTGAGGAGACGCACCATGTCTGAAGACGACGCGCGGCGGCGGGACGCCGAAGACCCCGGACATCGCTCCTTGTTCCTGATCCCGCCCGCCCAGGGCGGGAACTACGCGGAGTGCGCCTACTTCGCCGGGAACTCGCTCGGGCTGCAGCCCCGGGCCACCCGCGACGAGCTCCTGAGCGACCTGGACAGCTGGGCCACGCTCGGCGTCGAGGGCCACATGGACGGCGGCCGCCCCTGGGTGCGCTACAACGAGCTCCTCACCGAGCCCGCCGCCCGGCTGGTCGGCGCGCTGCCCGAGGAGACGGTCGTCATGAACACGCTGACCGTCAACCTGCACCTGCTGATGGTCTCCTTCTACCGGCCGCGCGGCGAGCGCACCCGCATCCTGATCGAGGAGTCCGCGTTCCCCTCCGACCGTTACGCGGTCCGCAGCCACGTACGCTTCCACGGCCTCGACCCGGACGCCGACGTGATCGCGACGGCGGACCCGCCGGCCTACCTCGCCGCCGAAGGCGACAAGGTCGCGCTCGTCCTGCTCGGCGGGGTCAACTACCTGACCGGCGAACTGCTGGACATCCCGCGGATCACCCGGGCCGGCCACGCCGCGGGCGCGAAGGTCGGCTGGGACCTGGCGCACGCCGCCGGGAACGTCCCCCTCGAACTGCACGAATGGGGCCCCGACTTCGGGGCCTGGTGCACCTACAAGTACCTCAACTCCGGGCCCGGCGCCCTCGGCGGCGTCTTCGTCCACCAGCGCCACCTCGACGACCCCTCGATCCAGCGCTTCGAGGGCTGGTGGAGCACCGAGCCGGACACGCGCTTCCGCATGGACCCCGTCTGCGCGCCCCCCAAGAGCGCCGACGCCTGGCAGATCTCCAACCCGCCCATCTACGCGATGAGCCCGGTCCGTACCTCGCTCGAGCTCTTCGACCGGATCGGCATGACCGAGCTGCGCGCCCGCAGCGTCCGCCTGACCGCCTATCTGGAGAGCCTGCTCGACGGCTGGTGCACCGTGGTCACCCCGCGCGCCCCGGAGCGCCGCGGCTGCCAGCTGTCCCTGCGGGTGCCCGACGCGGACGGCCTGTCCAGGCGGCTGAGCCGGGCCCATGGGGTGATCGCCGACTCCCGCAATCCTGACATCCTGCGGCTGGCGCCGACCCCGCTCTACTCGACCTACCACGACTGCTGGCGTGCCGCCGAGGCGCTCAGGAAGGAGTTGTGATCCGTGCGCTGAACGCTTGCATGGCATCCAATACATTTGTATAGAATCCTGGACGTGCGACCTATATCTGAAGAGGACCTGACGACGCGCGCCCGGATTCGCGACGCCGCGATGGCGTTGTTCGCCGAGCAGGGAGTCAAGGCCACCACGATCCGCGGGATAGCCGAGGCGGCGAAAGTCTCGCCCGGCCTGGTGCAGCATCACTTCGGCACCAAGGAAGCGCTGAGACAGGCTTGTGACGAGTACGTCCTCGGCTACCTGCGCGAGCAGGTGGACGTGGGCGTCACCGACCGCAACCTCGACAAGCCCGAATTCATCGAGAACGTCCACCGCACCGCGCCACCCCTGATGAAATACCTCGGCCGCGCGCTCGTGGACGGCTCTCCCGCGGCCGCCGCCATGTTCGACGAACTCGTCGCCGTGACGGAGGAGCATCTCACCCGCGGCCGGCACTCCGAGGCCGACCACCGCGCCCGCGCGACCGTGCTGACGGCGATGAAGCTGGGCATCACGGTGCTGCACGAGCACGTCTCCCGCGCCCTCGGCACCGACCTCTACGCCCCGCAGGGCGCGCTGCGCGTCGGCAAGGCGCAGCTCGACCTGATCGCACCGGAATTCCTCGGCCGCGAGGTGTTCGACCAGGCGCGGACGGGCCTGGAGAAGTTCGAGGAGCAACAATGAGCTCCCCAGCGCACACAGCAGGGCACGCCGCGGTGCGCGCCGACGGCCTGGTCAAGACCTTCGGCCGGACCAGGGCCCTGGACGGGCTCGACCTCACCGTCGAGACGGGCGAGGTGCACGGCTTCCTCGGCCCCAACGGCGCGGGCAAGACCACCACGATCCGCATCCTGCTCGGTCAGATGCGCGCCGACGGCGGCCGGATCGCCTTACTCGGCGGCGACCCCTGGCGCGACGCCACAGAGCTGCACCGAAGGCTCGCCTACGTGCCCGGCGACGTCACCCTGTGGCCCTCGCTGACCGGCGGTGAGGTCATCGACCTGCTGGGCAGGGCACGCGGCGGCCTCGACCCCCGGCGGCGGGCCGAGCTGCTGGAGCGCTTCGAGCTCGACCCGCGCAAGAAGTGCCGCACCTACTCCAAGGGCAACCGGCAGAAGGTGGCGCTGGTGGCCGCCTTCGCCTCCGACGCGGAACTGCTGGTGCTGGACGAGCCGACCTCGGGCCTGGACCCGCTGATGGAGGCGGTCTTCAACGAGTGCGTCCTGCGGGAGAAGCGCGCCGGCCGCACCGTGCTGCTGTCCAGCCACATCCTGTCGGAGGTCGAGACGCTGTGCGACCGCGTCAGCATCATCCGCGCCGGCCGTACCGTCGAGTCCGGCAGCCTGGCCGACCTGCGCCACCTCACCCGCACCTCGGTGACGGCCGAGCTGATCGGCCCCGCGCCCGGGCTGGCGACGCTGCCCGGCGTGCACGACCTGACCGTGGACGGCGCCCGGCTGCGCTGCCAGGTGGACGGCGACGCGCTCACCGCGGTGCTCGCCGAGCTGGCCGGGGCGGGCGTACGTACGCTGACCACGCAGCCGCCGACGCTGGAGGAGCTGTTCCTGCGGCACTACGAGGGGGCCGCGAGATGACCGGCACCTGGGTTCTGATCAGGCTCATCCTGCGCCGGGACCGCGTGCTGCTGCCGGTGTGGATCGCGATCAGCGCGCTGATGCCGGCGAGCATCGCCTCCGCCACCGCCGACCTGTACGCCGGACAGGCCGCCCGTGACGCCTTCGCGGCGGCCTCGGTGAGCAACCCCGCCCAGCTGGCCATGCGCGGCCCCATCTACGACGCGAGCGTCGGCGGCCTGACCGCCTGGACGCTCGGCTCGTCCCTCGCACTGATCGGCGGGCTGGTCAGCATCCTGCTGATGACCAGGCACACCCGGGTCGAGGAGGAGACCGGCCGGCGCGAGCTGCTGTCCTCGGGCGTCATCGGCCGGCACGCCCCGCTGGCCGCTGCGCTCGCGGTCGTGCTGGCCGCCAACCTGCTGCTGGGCCTGCTGTCGGTGCCCGCTCTGGTCGCGGGCGGCCTGCCCGCGGGTTCCTCGCTGCTGTTCGGGCTCTCCATCGCCGCGGGCGGGTGGGCGTTCGCGGCCGTGGCCGCCGTCACCGCGCAGCTCACCGCGTCATCCGGGGCGGCCCGCGGCATCGCGATCGCCATCGGGGGCCTGCTGTTCGCGCTGCGCTCGCTGGCCGACGCCGGCGGCATCGGCCGGCTCGCGTGGCTGACGCCGTTCGGCTGGGTCCGGCTGACCAGACCCTACGCCGGTGACCAGTGGTGGGTGCTGGGGCTGATCGCGGTGTTCGTCGCCGCCCTGGCCGCGGCCGCGTTCGCGCTGTCCATCCGGCGTGACGTGGCCGGCGGCCTGGTGGCCGTGCGCCCCGGACCCGCCACCGGGGCGCTGCGGGGCCCGTTCGGCCTGGCCGCCCGGCTGCACCGCGGCCCGCTCGCGGGCTTCGCGATCGGTTTCGGCCTGATGGGCGCCCTGCTCGGCGTGGCGGCGCGCGGGCTGGACACGCAGTTGGACACGCCGCAGTTCCAGGAGCTGGCCGCGACCATAGGCGGCGCCGGCGCCCGCGTGTCGGATGTGTTCTTCACGTTCGTGATGTACGTGCTCAGCCAGCTCGTCACAGGAGCGGCGCTGGTGTCGGCGCTCCGCGCCCGTGGCGAGGAGGCGGCGGGCCGGGCCGAGCTGCTCCTGTCCACCCCTGTCGGCCGGCTGCGCTGGGCGCTGAGCCACCTGGCGTTCGCGGTCGTGGGCCCGGTGCTGCTGCTGGCCGCGCTGGGCGCGGCGGCGGGGCTCGCCTACGACGGCGACGTGGCCCGCGTCACCGGGGCCACGCTGGCCTACCTGCCCGCGGTCTGGATCGTGGTCGGGATCGCGACGCTGCTGTTCGGCCTGCTGCCCCGGTCGGCGGCGCCCGCGAGCTGGACCGTGCTCGGCCTCTTCCTGGTCGTGGATCTGCTGGCGGAGTTCAAGCTGGCCACCGGGGTCGTGCTCGACCTGTCGCCGTTCGTGCACGTGCCGGCGATGTTGCTGGGCGGCGCCTCGTCGCCGGTGGTGCCGCTGCTGGGGCTGACCGTGGCGGCGGTGATCCTGGCCGCGGCGGGGCTGGCGTTCCTGCGCCGCCGCGACCTGATGCCCTCTGCCTGAAACGCCCCATGCAGCGGCCTGTCGCCGTGCGCGCTACCGTACGGAGCAAATGGCGGATCCGATCACCGACGTCACCGCGTCCGGGTGCGAGATCAGGGTGAGGTGGGATCCGCCCTCGAACCGGGTGATCGTCGAGTGCGCCCGGCGGGCCATGGACAGCTTCGAGGCCGGGGTGATGATCCGGTCACCGGTGCTGACGAAATACCACGACGGGATCGACTTCCACGCCGCGGCCGCCGACGGGGTCATGAACGCGCTGGTCGAGGCGGCTCGCTGGGTCGCCCACAGGCGCAGTGCGGTGTCCCGCGGCAGGTCCGAGCCGAAGGAGCCGACGAAGGTGTCCCGCTTGAGGTACAGGTCGGTCGCTCCCTGAGGTGCGCCCGGCCGGGACACCTTGTCGTAGAGGGTGTCCGGGTTCGCGTTGAGCGCGGAGCCCGATCCGCTGAGCTTGCCGGTGGCCTCCCCGACGTCCGGCGCGGCGGCATCGACGTACACCAGCGCCTTGACGCCGGGAACGCCCGCGGCGGCGTTCGTGATCACCGAGCCCCCGTAGGAGTGGCCGACGAGCACGATCGGGCCGCGCAGGGTCTTGAGGAAGTCGGCGACGGCCGCGGCGTCGCTGTTGAGGCCCTGGAGGGGGTTCGCTATGGCGCGCGCGACGTAGCCTGCTCGGCGCAGGGCGTCCACCTCTCCGTTCCAGCTCGACGTTTCGGCCCAGGCTCCGTGGACCAGGACGACCGTCGGCTTGGCCCGGCCCGGTGTTGGGCCCGGTGATGGACAGGGCAGCGGCTCGTTGGTGGTGGCGGCCTGGGCGCCGGTCGTCGCTGCGGCTCCCAGCGACGTGGCGGCCAGGGTGAGCGCCGCCACGGATCTCATCATCTTCCCGGCACGTACACGATTCATCCGTCCCCCCGGGCGCTCTCCCTCACGCTCAGCCGTGTGCTGACGAGACTCTGATGCCGCAAAAGGTGCGAAACCAACCCAAAGTGACCAAAACATTGCCAGGCCTTCGGGTCGGATCTCGCTGCGGTCACGCGTTCCGGAGGGCGCCCGGGCACCTCTCGGTGACGATGCGGGCCAGATCGACACGGGACCCGATGTCGAGCTTGGTGAAGATCCGGCGAAGATGGGTGGAGACCGTGTGCGGGGACAGGAACATGCGTGCCGCGGCCTGCCGATTGGTCAACCCCTGGGCGACCAGCACCGCCACCTCGCGTTCGGTGTCAGTGAGGCTGTCCCATCCGAAGGTGGGCCGTGGCGGCTGGGCCCAGTGGCGGCGCCGCACGCCCAGCGCGCGCAGTCTGGCCCGTACGCGTGCCGCGTCCCGCAGCGCGCCGATGTGCTGGTAGCCGTCGAGCGCCTGGTCCAGGCTGTGGACGGCCTGTTCGCGGGCGGCGGTGCCGGGTCGGGCGGCCAGCAGGACGCCGAGGTCCTCGGCGGCCGACGCGCGGGCCCACGGTTCGGGCTGATCGGTGACGGCGGAGGCCAGCGCGCCGGGGTCCTGGCGCAGAAGGCCGCGGGCGTGGGCGGCCGTGACGGCCAGGCAGGGGAAGTCAGGGTTGTTCCGGGCCAGGGATTCGGCCGTGTCCACGATGGCCCGCGCGTACGGGCGGTTCCCCGTGGCCAGCGCCAGCCGGGTCATCCACGAGGCGGTGAGGGGCGTCGTGATGAGCGCCCAGCGCCGCTCGTCCTGGTCGGTGTAGATCGCGTGGAGTATGTCGACCGCCCGTTCGGGATCGCCCTGCGTCTCGGCCAACGCCGCCATCACCCACCTTTCCCACACCGACCCGAACAACATTCCGGACGCGGCGTGGACGGAGTGGTAGCGCTCGATGTGCTGGACCGCGGTGTCGATGTCGCCACGCCGCATGGCGATGAAGGCCAGCATGGACAGCCCGACGCGGATGAACCCGTGCGTGCCCAGCTCTTCGGCGATCATCATCCCGGCCTTGGCCTCGGCGGCGGCATCGTCGAACCGGCCGGCGGCCAGCCTCAGGACGGAGCGGAACAGGGCGGGCCCTGCGGCGAGCACGGTCAGCCCGAGGGCGTTGATCTCCTCCTCGGCGTCCTGGATGGCGACGTCGGACGGCCCGAACTGGCGCATGGCCCGGTAGTTGAGGCTCAGCAGCAGGCGCGCGTACGGGCGCTGGATGGCTTCGACGGTGCCGCTGTTCGTGATCCGCTGGGCTTCGTGCAGGTGCGCGAACGAGTCGGCTATCCGGCCGTCGACTATGGCGAGCCGGGCGAGCAGGAGAAGGGCCCCGACCACGGCGGCATCGGTGTGCCGCTCGCGGTCGGCGAGAACGGCTTCCGCCCGCAGCCGCCCCTTCCCGAAGTCGTTCAGGCAGAGCAGCCCCCAGAACACCGTCCATTCGGCGATGCCGCGAAGATCCTCCGGGATGTCCTGCGCGAGCAGGCTTTCGGCCTCGGACTCCGCCTCTGCCGGCCGGCCGCTCAGCAGCAGGATGTACGCCAGCGCGCACCGCAGGTGAGGGGCCTGGGCGGGCGGTGCCCTGCCGAGGGCCGTACGCGCGAGATCGGCCGCCTCCGGCAGCCGTCCGATGGCCGTCAGGGCGTCGACCGCTGTGGCGGCACGACCGGCCCAGCCGGCGTCGGCGGGATCGCTGAGTTCGAGCGCTCGCGTGGCGAGATCGGCGGCGGTCTGCGGGGAGGACCGCAGCACCTCGCGCGCCGCTCGGTCCAGGCCGAGCAGTGCGGACTCGTCACCGCGGCCGGCGCTGTGGAGGAGGTGCGCGGCGGCAGGGACGGCCGATCCACCTCGTCTGAGCAGCATCTCTGCCGCGTCGTGGTGCAGGGCCTGCCGTACGGCGGCGGGGAGGGTGCCGACCACCGCCTGCCAGAGCAGGTCGTGCCGGAAGGCCACCTCGTGCTCGGTGGCCTCGACGATGCCCGCCGCCATCGCCTCCTCCAGCATGGGCAGCAGCCCGCTGGTCGACTCGCCGACCATCTCGGCCAGATCCGTCACCGAGAACGAGCGGCCCAGGACCGCCGCGGCCTGCAGCAGATGTCTGGTCCGTACCGACAGCTGCTCCAGACGTTCTTGGGTCACCGCCTGAGCCCGGGGCAGCCCCGCCGACACCATCCGGACGTGACCATCGGCGACCTGGAACGCGCCCTCGCTGTTGAGCTTCTCCAGGAGGTCGACGAGCAGGAAGGGATTGCCCTTCGCCAGGTTGGCCAGGGCCAGCACGTCCGGCTCGGGCGCCGCCCCGAGAACGTCGGTGACCACGTTCGCCACCGCCCGCTCGTCCAGCGCCGCCAGCGCCAACCGCGTGGCGCCCTCCTTTTCCAGCACGTTGAACAGGCCGTCGAGCCGAGCGTCTCCTCTGCCGATCGTACGAGCCAGCATCCAGACGAGCGGGTAGGAGGACAGATCGCTCGTCATCGACCGCAGCGCCAGCAGCGTCAACGGGTCGGCCCACTCCACGTCGTCCAGCGTGAGGAGCACAGGCCCGTCTGCCACCAGCCTTTCCAGCGGCTCCTGCAGCTCCGCCAGCAGCTGCAACCGCTGATCGGCCGGACCGGGGATGCTCGCGGTCCGGCCCGTGAAAATGGTGCGGTCGGATTCCCCGAGCGCCGACATCAGCGGGGCCAGCGGGATCAGCTGGGTCAGCTCATCCGCCACCCCCCTGGCGACCCCGAGCCCGGCCCGCTCCGCCGCGGCTGCGGCCATGTCGAGCAGGTGGCTCTTGCCGACACCCGACGGGCCTTCGACCAGCAGCACTCCGCCCCGGCCCGCTCGGGCGGCCTTGATCGAGCCGACGACGAGCCCCCACTCCCGCGCACGGCCACGCCAGCCAGGCCAGGATGACCTCCGGGAGTCGGGCCCACCCGCCGCTTCGGTCGCATGGTGAGATGCCTCTCCCATACCTGGTCGCTACCCGGCGCACCGAGCCCGGCAAACCCGTTTGCGCGGGCAGGCTCGTCCGGCGCGGAAACCAGATCGCACAGATATGCGATACGGCGGCTTCGTGCACCGAGCAGGCTGTTGACCGGAGAACGTCAGTGGCATGCCGGCTTTCCTTCGAAAGGGATGGCGATGATGGACCTGTCCAGCGACTGGCTGGTACTCCTGTGGCCCTTGGTGATCCCGCTCACCTGGATGGTCACCGCATACCTGCTGACGGTGCGCGAGACGTCGGCCTTCATGAAGATGTGCCTGTCGCTGCGAGGGCAGATCACGTTCATGGCCACCGTCGTGGCCGTCATCACGCTCCTCACAGCGGGCCTGGGGGCGTATCTGCTGGTCTCGTCCTCGCCCTCCTGGCCCGGCTTCCTCCAGCTGATCCTGGTGCTCGGAACCGTGGAACTGGTCGCCTTGGGCGCGTGGGCGACCTGGAAGGTGACCGGCAGGCTGCTGCGCCCCCTGGAGACCGTCCGCGCCGAACTCAAGGTGATCAACCCCGGTGACCGGCCCGCTCGCGTCTCCGACCCCGGAAACGCGCATGAGATCACCCGCTTGTGCCGCACGATCAACGACGTTCTGAGCCGGCTCGACGAAGACAGGAGAGAACTCGTGGAGCTCGCGCTCCGCCAACGGCAGTTCGCCTCCGACGTCTCCCACGAGCTGCGCAATCCCATCGCGGGACTGCTGACGCAGCTGGAGGTGGCGCAGCAGGATCCCTGCCACACCCGGTGGCCGGAGTTCCTCGGAACGACGTTGGTCCAGGTGGAGCGGCTCAAGACGATCACCGATGACATGCTGCGCCTGGCTCGGGTGCGGACCGGCGCACCTGAGGAACCGCAGCGTCTCGACCTCGCGGCATTCGTCCGGACCGAGATCTCGCATCGGGCGGACCGCCTCCCGGTCCGGCTCGACCTGACCCCCGGCGCCACCGTCACCGCCGTGCCGTCCCAGCTCGGCCGGCTGCTCGCCAACCTGCTGGACAACGCTCAGCGGCACTCCGCCCACCTGGTGTGCGTCGCGGTACGCCCGTCCAACGCCACCGTCGAGCTCGCGGTCGGCGACGACGGACCGGGGATAGCGGTCGGCGACCGGGAGCGGGTGTTCAACCGTTTCACCCGATTGGACGAGGCCCGGCGGCTCGACTGCAACGGCACCGGACTCGGCCTGGCCATCGCCCGTGACATCGCCCGAGCGCATCACGGCAGCCTCCGCGTGGAGGAGAGCTCCGCGGGCGGGGCGCGCTTCATCCTTCGGCTCCCCCGGACACGGCCCAGCGAAAGGGGACCGACATGACACTGCGGAAATGCTCGATCAAATGCCGGGTGGTGCTGTTCACCAGCGTGACGGTGGGTGCGCTCTGCATCATGTTCTCCGCTGTCCTGCTGTTCACCATCAACCTGATGGCGACGCAGAGCCTCACCGAAGAGGTGACCGCGGTGGGCGAGTTGACCGCGTACTACGTCGACCGGGGGGAGGTCGTCAATCCGCTGCCGCCCATCCCACAGGACCTGATCCGGCCCGTCCAGGTGGTCGATCCGCACGGGCACGTGGTCGCCGCGACCCGGGACCTCCAGGACAAGCCGGTCATGGCGCATTTCGCGCCCCAAAGCCCGCGACGAACGGCCAGCGCCGTCGTCTGCCACTCCATCCTCGGCTCCGGCCGCTGCCACATCGTCGTCGCGCAGCACGTGTACCGCGACGGTGACTGGATCATCTACAGCGCCGCGCCGGCACTGCCGTTCTACGTCTATCCAGGCGTGGCGGCCCTCCTGATCGCGGGGACGGTCGTCTTCACCGTCGCGGTCGCCTACGGGGCACGGCGCACCGTCATCCGCTCGCTCAGGCCCGTCGACGCCATCCGGGCCCAGCTCGACCACATTCGCGGCACCGACCTGGGCCGCCGGGTCCCGGTCCCGGCCTCCGAGGACGAGATCCACCGGCTGGCCGGAAGCGTCAACCAGACCCTCGACCGGCTGGAGGACGTGCTGGAGCAGCAGCGGCGGTTCTGCGCCGACGCCTCCCACGAACTGCGTACCCCGATCACCGCCATCCGGGCCCAGATGGAGGACGCCCTCCTCGCACCGGAGGAGGCGGACGTCACCCGTCTGTGCGGCGCCGTGCTCCCGAGCGTCGAGCGGCTCCAGTCGGTCGCGTCCGGCCTGCTGACGCTCAAGCGGCTGGACACGGGCGCACCGTGCGAGCGCCAGGTCGTCGACCTGGCGCAGCTCATCGCCGCGGAGCTGGAGAGTCACCCGGTGAGCAGAACGGTCGTCCCACGCCTGACGCCAGGCGTCACCGTCCTGGGGGACCGGTCCCGGCTGGGCGAGCTGGTCGGCAACCTGGTGCACAACGCCCAGCGGCACGCGGCGTCCACGATCACGGTCACCCTGCGGTGCGGGGACGGCGACCCTGCCGCCGACCCGAGATTCCGGGGGAGCGTCGCGGAGCTCGAGATCCTCGACGACGGCGCCGGGATCGCCGCCGACCAGCGGGAGACCGTGTTCCGGCGGTTCACCCGGCTGGACACCGCACGGAGCAGGGACGCGGGCGGCGTCGGGCTCGGTCTCCCCATCGCCCGGCAGATCGCCGAGAGCCACGGCGGCACACTGACCATCCAGGACAGCGACCGAGGCGCGCGCTTCGTCGTCCGCCTGCCGCTGCACGTACAGGCCGATGCGCCACCCGGCCGGCGCTGACCCTCGCGGGGTCACGCCGAGCCGGCCTCACCTCTCCTGAGCTGCGGTGAAGCAGTTGTGGAGGGGTAGAGGGCCGATATGCGGATCGAGGACTACGCCCTCATCGGGGACACGCGCTCGGCGGCCCTCGTCGGTCGCGACGGCTCGATCGACTGGCTCTGCCTCCCGCGGTTCGATTCCCCGTCATGTTTCGCCAGGCTCCTCGGCGACGAGTCCAACGGGTTCTGGCGGCTGGCGCCCACCGGGCACGAGCGGGCCACGCGGCGCGCGTACGCCGGCGAGACTCTGATCCTCGAGACCGTGTGGGAGACCTCCACGGGGACCGTCAAGGTCATCGACTTCATGCCTCCCCGGCACACCAACCCCGACCTGGTCCGGATCGTCGAGGGCGTGTCCGGGACGGTGGGCATGACGGCGGAGATCAGCATCAGGTTCGACTACGGCAGGGTCGTACCGTGGGTCCGCCCCGTCGGCGACCGGCTGCACGCCATCGGTGGGCCCGATTCCGTCTGGATGCGCACGCCTGTGCCCCTGGAGGGCGACGACTACCGGCGTTCCGGCGGCTTCACCGTCGCCGCCGGGGAACGCCACACGTTCGTGTTCGCGTGGCAACCCTCGCACCTGCCGGAACCCGTCCCCATGGACCCCGCCGAGCAGCTCACCGAGACCAGGCTGTTCTGGCAGGAATGGGTCTCCCGCTGCCGGGCCACGGGGCCCTGGCACGACGCCGTGGTCCGCTCCCTCATCACGCTCAAGGCCCTCACCTACAGCCCGACCGGCGGCATCGTGGCCGCTCCCACCACATCGCTGCCGGAGCACATCGGCGGGGTGCGCAACTGGGACTACCGGTACTGCTGGCTGCGTGACGCCGCCATGACGCTCGACGCCCTGTCCAGGGCCGGGTACGTCGAGGAGGCCGGCGCCTGGCGTACGTGGCTGCTGCGCGCCGTGGCGGGCCGCCCCGAGGACGTCCAGGTCATGTACGGAGTGGCAGGCGAAAGACGCCTGCCCGAGCAGACGCTCGACTGGCTGCCCGGCTACGAGGGCTCCCGGCCGGTACGGACCGGCAACGACGCCGTCAGCCAGCTCCAGCTCGACGTCTACGGTCAGGTGGCCGGTTGCCTCTACCGGGCCCGTAAACAGGGCCTGCCGACCGACGACTACGCCTGGGCCACCATCAGCAAGCTGATGTGCTTCCTGGAGCGCAACTGGGACCAGCCCGACGAGGGCCTATGGGAGGTCCGCGGCCTGCGCCGGCACTTCGTGCATTCCAAGGTCATGACATGGGTGGCGGCCCACCACCTGGTCCGGGCCGTCGAAGAGTTCGACCTCCCCGCTCCCGTCGAGCGCTGGCGGGCCATGCGGGACCGGGTCCACGCCGAGGTCTGCGACAAGGGGTTCGACCCCGGGCGCGGCACGTTCACCCAGTCGTACGGCTCGCGCGAGCTGGACTCGGCGCTGCTCCTCATCCCGATCGTCGGGTTCCTGCCGCCGGACGACCCGCGCGTCATCGGGACGATCGAGGCGATCCAGCGCGAGCTGATGACGGACGGCCTCCTGCTGCGCTATCCGATCTCCGAACGCAACCACATCGACGGGCTGCCCGGCACCGAAGGCGTCTTCCTCGCCGGCAGCTTCTGGCTGGTCGAGGCGCTCGCCCTCATCGGGCGCAAGGAGGAGGCCGTCCAGCTGTTCGAGCGGCTGCTGAGCCTCACCAACGACGTCGGCCTGCTCTCCGAGGAGTACGACCCCGTCCAGAAGCGCCAGCTGGGCAACTTCCCGCAGGCCTTCACCCACATCCACCTGATCCACGCGGCCCAGGCGCTCAGCTGAGCCCCAGGTCATTCCGGATCGGCAGGCAGGCCGAACGGGGGGTCATCGGCCAGGTTGTACGCGGCGGCGAGGATGGTGAGGACCTGGATCGTGGCCTGAGGCGCCAACGCGTACTCGCCGCGCCGCCGCTGGGTGATCAGCCTGGCGCTCTGGAGCGCGCGCAGGTGGTGGTAGAGCTGGCCGCTGGTCGTCTGCTCGCCGTCTCCGCCCAGGGACTCCTGGAGCTCGGTGGTGGTGCACCGGCCCTGCCGGACGAGCGTGGCGAGCAGCGCCAGCCGCGGCAGGCTGCCGAGGGACTCCAGGATGCCGGCCACGGGGGCCCAGTCGGCCGACAGCAGCTCGGCGAGGGAGAGCTGCCTGTCCCAGAGGCTTTCCCCGCCCGGCAACCGCGCGGCTCCGACGTAGCCGACCGTGCCGAGCCCGTCCTCCTCCTTCGCCTGGCGGAGCATGCCGGTGGCCGCCGCGGTGAGGGACGGCGACTCCGGGGCGCGTCGCGGCGGGTCGACGGTGTCCACCCCGGTGCCGACCCGGCTCTCCAGGCGGGCGATCCGGCGTTCGAGCTCGGCGAGTCTGTCCTCGCTCATCGTCACACTCCTACGTTATTCCATAATTACGAAATAGCGTAGATGAATGGGACCAGGCGTGGCAACGCCGGAGAAGTTCCGCGGCCGGCAACCGATGAGTTCGCCGCTCGGACCGGGTCTACCTCCGTGTACGGCAAGTTGCGCCCGTGATCAGGGAGGGACCATGAGTACGAAGGCACTACCGCCCGTCGTCGACGCCGATACCTGGCAGCGTGAGCTGGACGCGCTGCGTGCCCGGGAGAAGGCCGCGACCCGCGAGCTCGACGCCATCGCCGCCCAGCGCCGCCGTCTGCCGATGGTGCGGATGCCGGACTACGTCCTCGAGGGCGAGAAGGGACCGGTTCGGCTGGCCGACGTCTTCGACGGCAGGAGTCAGCTGATCGTCTACAACCACATGTGGTTCCCGGGCAAGGAATGGCAGTGCCCGGGCTGTACGGGGTTCACCTCGCAGTACACCCGGCTGGAGTTCCTGGAGCAGTACGATGCCCGGTTCGTCATCGTCACCCAGGGCCCGATCGACGAGGCGCTGGCCTACAAGCGGCGGGTCGGCAACACGATGGCCTGGTACTCCACCGCGAACAGCCCGTTCGGGGCCGATGTCGGCGCGCCGGCCGGCGGAGGCTTCGCGGTGAATGTGTTCCTGCGCGATGGCGACACCGTGTATCGCACCTGGCACACCAGTGGCCGGGGCACCGAGCAGCTCAGCCACACCTTCGCGCTGATCGACCTGCTGCCGTACGGGCGGCAGGAGGAGTGGCAGGACTCGCCCGACGGCTGGCCGCAGTCGCCCACCTACAGCCGGTGGTCCACCGCCAAGGACATCGCCGCACTGTACGGCCCGGACGACATCGCCTAGGGACCTTCGTTCCGACGGTCCGCCCACGGCGACCGGCCGCTCGTGGCCGGTCCGCCGCGGGCCGGCCGGTCGCCATCGGCGTACGGTACGGCCCGGGCCGTGTGCCGGTGGGCACCCGCGAACGCGAGTCTCTTGCGAGACTTCGGGGTACACGGTCGGTGCCGGTGCCTGACGACCGCGGAACGCCACGCGCATGATGACACGGGGACTTTCATGAGCTCATCGGTCTACTTACTGATCCTCGGGGACCACCTGCCGGATCCACGAACCGGGCGAGCGCCCTCCGAGCCGGAGCGCATCCGCGCCATGGTCGACCAGGCCGTTGTGGCGGAAAAGGCCGGATTCACCGGCGTGGCCATCGGCGAACACCACTTCGCCCGCTACATCGTCTCCGCACCGGCACTCCTGCTCGCCACGATCGCGGCCCGTACGACCACGCTGCGCCTGTCCACCGGCGTCACCCTGCTGGCCCACCACGACCCCGTGCGCGTCGCGGAAGAACTCGCCACCCTCGACGTGCTGTCCGGCGGACGGGCCGAACTCATCGTGGCCCGCGGCGTGTCCAAGGAGACCGACCTGGCCTTCGGCATCGCCCCCTCGGACCTGCGGCCGCGGTTACACGAACACCTGCGCCTGCTGCTGAAACTGCTGCGGGAGGAGGACGTCACCTGGCGCGGCACGTTCCGCGGCCCGCTGGAGAACGTGACCACCACGCCGCGCCCGATCCAGAGACCGCACCCGACGCTGTGGGTCGGCAGCGGATCCGCGGCGTCCGCGGACTTCGCCGCCGAGCTGCGACTGCCGCTCATGCTGCCCAGCACCCTGCGCGACCCCGGCATCTACGTGGACGTCGTGGCCGGTTACCGGCGGGACGATCCCGGCCGGGTCGCCCTGCCCAGTCACGTGTTCGTCGCCGAGGACCGAGCGCGGGAGCGGTGGCGGCCCCACCTGGCGGCGTACGCCTCGTTCGCCAGCCCGTGGCGTGGTGACGGCCGGATGATCGACATCGACGAGCTGATGGAGGGTGCGGCGATCTGCGGTGATCCCAGCGAGGTCGCCGACCGGCTCAACGCACTGCAGAAACTGCTGGGGCTCGACGCGCACCTGGTGCTGATCGACGTCGGCGGCCTGCCGCAGGAGGAGGTGCTCGCCGCGATCCGGCTGTTCGGCGAGAAGGTCATCCCCCAGCTCGCCGCGTGACGGGGAAGCAGCGGCGGCATGCCGCGACCGGATCGGGCGGGTCCCGGCCTCCGCGGCCGGTGCCCGGATTCGCGGGACAGGCGCGTCCGAAAAGCCAGTACGGTGGCCTTCGACGGTCTCCAGGACCGAGGTCTCGCCGGCCCCGTCCGTGCGTTCCCGGTCTCGCCGCGGTCGCGCTGTGGAGAAGGGCGCGATGACCGAAGGCCCTCCGCGGGTGCGGAGCATCGGCCGTGCGGTGGTGCGCGGGCTCGCGGCGCTCAAGCGCGCGATGTATCGACGGGGGCGGCCGAACGCGCTCATGCGGCTCGTGAACCGGCTCGATGTCCTGGTGTAGGGGGCTCGGCGGCTGTCGCCGCGGCACACCGCCGTGTTGAAGGTGGTGGGGCGCCGCAGCGGGAACGTCACTTCGGTTCCGGTCGCGGTCACCGACCACCGCGGCGCCGAGTTCCTCGTCTCGATGCTGCCTGCGCCGCCACCTCGCCATCGCGCCCGGCGCGCGGCCGCACCTGGAGCTGGGGCCGGCCGCCCCCTTGCCGGACTCCCAGCGGATCGCGCCCCGTCACCCGATCTTCCGGATCCGTGAGCGCCCCGCCCGAGAGGTGAGCTCTCAAGCGGAGACTTGGTACGGTGGCCCAGGTCCGCACCGCTTGGAGAGCACGGCAGCGCGTAAGGGGAGAGGGGCCAGGCAACGATGGAGGCGTCGGAGATCCCGCGCGCGACGGCCGCGGCCATGTCGACCGCCTCGGCGCTCGGTCTGACAGCCGACGACGCGGTCGTCCTGCAGAACTCGAACAAGCTCACGCTGCGCCTGTTGCCTTGTGACGTCCTGGCCCGGGTGGCACCTGCGGCGCATCAGGTCGCACAGTTCGAGATCGAGCTCGCGCAACGGCTCGCCGAAACCGAGAGCCCGGTGGCCGCTCTCGAGCCTCGAGTCGAGCCACGCGTCCACGAGCGTGACGGCTTCGTGGTGACGCTGTGGACCTACTACGAGCCTGTGCCGCCTCAAGAGTTCTCGCCGGCCGACTACGCCCACGCGCTCGGGCGGCTGCACGCCGGCATGCGCAAGCTCGACGTCCCTGCGCCGCACTTCACGGATCGGGTCGAGGAGGCCCGGCAACTCGTGGCCAGCCGCGACCACACTCCGGAGCTCGCCGACGCGGACCGGGAACTCCTCGCCAACACGTTACGAAGCCTCAGGCGGGCGATCGTCGAGCGCGGCGGCGCCGAGCAGTTGCTGCACGGCGAGCCGCACCCGGGCAACGTGCTCACCACGAAGAACGGGCTGCTGTTCATAGACCTCGAGACGTGCTGCCGTGGGCCGGTCGAGTTCGACCTCGCCCACGCGCCCGAAGAAGTCGGTGACCACTATCCGGGTGCCGATCAGGGCTTGCTGCGCGACTGCCGGATCCTCATGCTGGCGATGATCACAGCGTGGCGCTGGGATCGGGGCGACCAGTTCCCGGACGGGCGCCGGCTGGGCACCGAGTGGCTCGGCCAGGTCCGGGCGGCGCTCGATCGCAGAGGGCTGGGCGCCCATGGCTGATCGCGGGCTCTCGTGATCGTAGCCGGCGTCATCCCACTCCGGTGAGGTGCGCGGGCCCGGTCAGCCGGCCATCGCCGTCCGCAGGCTCTCCCGGTGCGCGCGATTCGTGGCCATCAGCCCATCGAGTGCGTCCCGCGTGCGGATGAGCTCGGTGATGTGCTGGGAGAGCCGGTCGCGCTCCTGCGCCATCCGCTCCAGCGCGGCGTCGGAGTTCGCCATGCTGGGCGAATCGACGCACGGCAGCAGCTCGGCGATGGTGCGGCTGGACAGACCTGCGGCGTACAGCCGTTGGATGAACGTGACCCGACCGACCTCGTCGTCCGTGTAATGCCGCTGCCCGCTGGAGCTGCGGGTGCTGGCGAGCAGCCCCTGCTCCTCGTAATAGCGCAGGGACCGGACGCTGACCCCGGTCCGGGACGCGAGCTCCCCGATACGCACATCATCCTCCCGGTGTGACCTGCGGCACACATCTTGCCTCTGACATCCATGTGAGGTTCTAGCCTAACCGTCGTGCCCGCGACCTGGGCACCACGGAACGAGGAGTCCTTGCGTGATGAGCCTTTTCCACAGCTACCGGCTCGGTGACCTGACGCTGCCCAACCGCGTGGTGATGGCCCCGATGACGCGGATCCGGGCCGCCGCCGGCGGTCTGGCGACGCCGTCGATGGCGACGTACTACGCCCAGCGAGCGTCGGCCGGCCTGATCGTGACCGAGGGCGTGCAGCCGAGCCTGATCGGACAGTCCAATCCGGGTACGCCGGGGCTGCACACCGATGAGCAGGTCGCCGCGTGGCGCCCGGTGACCGCTGCCGTGCACGTCAACGGCGGCCGGATCTTCGCGCAGCTCATGCACGGCGGGCGGGTCTCGCATCCCGACACCACCGGTGCTCAGCCGGTCGCGCCGTCGGCCGTCCCCGCCGCCGGCAAGGTGTTCACCCCGGCCGGACCCCGGCCCGCGCCGACCCCGCGCGCCCTGGACACGGCCGAGATGCCCGAGCACGTCCAGGCCTACGCCCACGCCGCCCGCCGTGCCGTCGACGCCGGCTTCGACGGCGTCGAACTGCACGGCGCCAACGGGTACCTGATCTCGCAGTTCCTGTCGTCCAACGCCAACCTGCGCACGGACCGCTACGGAGGGTCGGTGGGCAACCGGATCCGGTTCGCCGTCGAGGCGGCGGCCGCGACCGTCGAGGCCGTCGGCGGGCACAGGACCGGCATCCGCCTCTCCCCGGGCGGGACGTTCTGGGGCTTGGAGGAGACCGATGTGCCCGAGCTCTACACCGCCCTGCTGACCGAGCTGGCCCGCCTCGGGGTGGCCTACGTCCATCTGGAAGCCACCACCGACGAGGAGACCCTGGTCGGCCTGCGCCGCGCCTGGCCGGGCACCCTCATCATGAACCCGGTGGCCGGGCTGGGCCCCGAGCAGACCGGACGCGCCGACGCCGACCGCTGGCTCGGGCTGGGGGCCGACCTCATCAGCTTCGGCCGCGCCTTCCTCGCCAACCCCGACCTGGTCGAACGCCTGCGCAGCGGACTCCCGATCGCCCCCGCCGACGAGGCCACGTACTACCAGGGCGGTGACGCGGGTTACCTGACCTATCCGACGTATCAGTACACAGCCTGATACGACGCGCTCCCACTCACCGTCCGGGCCGCCGGTCGCGAGCTCGGCGAGCGGGGCGTCCGCGAACTGGCCGGCCTCCGGACGCTGCGCATCCGCACGACGTGCGGGCTGGCCAACTCGGCCTACGAAGGAGCCAAATGGGCGTTCTACCGGCGGTACGAGCACTACCTCCTGGGACGCGTGATCGACGCGACCCCGGCTGTCGGCCTGCTTCCAGGACCATGCACGGTTCGAGTTCCTGGTCCGCGAAACGGTCGGCATCGGAGATCTCCCGGCGCTCGCGGATCCGTGCCGTCGTGACGCGGCGGTCGAGCGTGCGCTGGACAGCGCCGGGGCCTCCGACCTGCTGCCGGGGCTGGCGTCGGGGCTCGACACCCAGCTGGGCCCCCGCTGGCCGGGCGGGGTCGACCTCTCGGGCGGGCAGTGGCAGAAGCTCTCGCTCGCCCGCGCGATGATGCGTTCCCGCCCGCTGCTGCTGCTCCTCGACGAACCGGCGTCCGCCCTCGACGCCGACGCCGAGCATGACCTGTTCCGCCGCTGGGTCGCGGCCTCCCGGCAGGCCGCGGCACGCGACGGCGGCGTCACCGTGCTCGTCTCCCACCGGCTCTCCACCGTCCGGATGGCTGACCTGGTCGTCGTTCTCGACCAGGGGCGGGTCGCGGAGGTGGGCACGCACGACGACCTCGTCCGTCGCGGCGGCCTCTACGCGGAGATGTACCGTTTGCAGGCGTCGTCGTACCGGTGACCGCCAGATCGCTGGCCTGAACGCCGCCGTCAGTCGTGGTCGTGATGGACGAACCAGATGCCCCGGGCCGGGACGGTGCCCCGGTTGCGGAACAGGTGGGGGACGGTGGAGTTCAGCCCGAGTGACTGACCGGCGTGCAGGGTGAAGGTGTCGAAACCGAACGTCACCTCCAGCTCGCCCTCCAGGAGGTAGCCGTACTCGTACCCGTTGTGGCGCAGCATCCGCTCGTCATTGGTCGAGCTGGCGCCCGGCGGATAGATGATCTCGATGAAGTCCAGCTGGTGCGCGGTGTTGGTGGCCAGCTGTTCCCAGATCACCCCGGTGTCCATGACGAGCCGGGTCCGGTTGCCCGGTGAGGTCACCGACAGCAGGCCCGTGCGCTTGGCGTCGTGCCGGAGCTGCCGCGACGAGCCGACCTCGAACGCCCGAGCCGGGTCCTCGGCCCGGAGCGGGGGCGGGTCCGTCTCGTGCAGCAGCGCCGAGATGTCGGGCGCCGCCGCCTCCGGCTCCCCCTCGTCCAGTTCGAGGTCGGGATCCGGGCCGGTCTCGTCGGCCGGCTCACTTTCGTCCTCGTCGGTTTCGAAGAGGTGGTCGACGGACACCTTGAGCATCTGCGCCATGGAGTACAGCGTCGCCACCGAAGGCTGCGACTTGCCGTTCTCGATCTGGGACAGGAAGGAGGGCGAGACGTTGAGCCGGCGCGCGAGCTCGCGCAGCGACAACCCTGACTTCTTACGTGCCCTCCGCAGCCGGAGGCCGAGGTTGACGGCCGTGGCGTCGTCCGAAGTCTGCGGTGAATGGGGAGAAGTCAAAGGTGCTCCTAGCTCATGGCGACGACGATGGGACAGCCGGCCCGCGAGGGGCCGTCATGCGGGGCTCAGACCAGCACCATGCCCCCGTCAACCATGATGACCTGACCGGTCAGGTAGTCGGAGTCGGCAGAGGCGAGGAACAGCGCCGTGCCGAGGATGTCCTCGGCGGTGGCGACCCGGCCCCGGAGGATGCCGGCGGCGAAGCCGGCCATGGCCTGACCTGGCGCGTCGGCGTCGCCGATGTCCATCAGATCCTGGTCGAGCTTCGTCCAGAGCGGGGTGTCCACCACGCCCGGCGCGAAAGCGTTGCAGGTGATGTCGTGCTCGGCCAGCGCGCGGGCGGCCGCCTGGGTCAGCGCGTTCACGGCGAACTTGCTGGCGCAGTAGGGCGCGAAGGACGGGTAACCCTGCCGACCGGCGATGGAGGAGGTGTTCACGATCTTGCCTTGCCCGTGGGGGATCATCCGGCGTGCGCCCTCCTGGATGCCGATGAGCGTGCCCATCGCGTTGACGTCCATGATGGCGTGCCAGTTGGCCTCGGTCACGTCCATCAGATGCAGCGGCTCGTTGAATCCGGCGTTGTTGAACAGCACGTCCAACCGCCCGGTCTCCGCGACGAAGGCGTCGAAGGCCGCGACCACCTGGTCGCGCCTGCTCACGTCCGCGGCCAGCGGGATCCCTCGCGCTCCCGCCTCGCGCAGCTCGGCGCAGACCGCTTCCGCCGCGTCCCTGCGCAGGTCCAGCACGCCCACGGTGGCCCCTTCCCGGGCCAGCCCCAGGGCGAAGACCCGCCCCATGCCGCTTCCCGCGCCGGTGATGATGATGTTCTTGCCCTCTACTCTTGCGGACATCGGGCTTCCTCCGGTCTCAGGTGTCAGGGTGATCAGTCGCCGAGCGCGTCGCGGACCCACTCGATCTCGCGGCTGACGTAGTCGTCCACGTCGCCGGTCTTGAGGTGCTCCGGCAGCACGTCCCAGGTGTAGGTCTCGATCTCCAGGTGGTCGGACAGGGGTGTACGCCGGTGCAGGTCCAGGGCCGCCTCGATGTTCGACCGGGTGGTCCGGAACCCGCCGATCTCGTCGAGGAAGACGGGCACGTGGAAGTGTGACCGCCCCTTGAAGGAACCGTGCGGGAAGGCGTTGACCGTGTAGACGTACAGGCCCTCCTGGCGGAGAAAGCCGAGGAAACCGGCGCGTTCGGCGGGATCCGCCCGCAGAGCGGTCACCGAGGCGCCGGAGAGCCGCAGCGACACCCCCATCGGTGCCCCGGGGGACACGCGCCGCTTCACCGCCGGCACGTGCGCGGCGACGCTTTCCCGCATCTCGGACCAGGTGTCGCCGGGGTGAACCAGGGTGGAGTAGGTGAGGTGGCCCAAGCGGTCGCTGATCTTCATGAGGATGTTCCCTTCGCCAGGTCAGTCGCCTGAGACCGATGGTCAGTAATAGTGAACGCTTGTGCGCAAGTGCGTCAAGCTTTGAGCTGGAGTGTTCGCTAATTCTGAACAGTGCTGGTGGAGACTCCGCGGAGAGGTCGTCGTGTTAGCCCCTTGTTAACTGTGGCTGCACTATGTACATTCTCACGAAACATGTGGCGGCCATCACTGAGCCGTCCGTAGGACTGTGAGGTGTGAGCATGACCCTCCAGGCATCCGAACGCAGCGTGATCGACCCCGGACCGCGATATCGCCTCTCTCGGGGCATGCTGACGGTCAGCGCTGCTGTGATCCTGCTGTTCGTGGCCAGCGCCGTCGTGGCCCCGACCAGCGTGGATCACAGTGCGTTCCTCGGGATGCTGCCGTTCGCGGCTGTCCTGGCCATCGCCGCCATCGGGCAGACCCTCGTGGTGCAGCAGGGCGGGATCGACCTGTCGGTGCCCGGAGCCGTCTCTCTCGCGGTCGTCGTCACCACCCACCAGTCGGCCGGTGACGACGGCAGGCTCCTCGGCGCCCTGGCCCTCGGGCTGGTCGTCGCCATCGGCTTCGGCGTCGCCAACGGGCTCCTGATCGGCTGGCGGCGGCTCAACCCCATCGTCGCCACCCTGGGGACCAACGCCCTGATGTACGCCGTAGTGCTCGCCATCTCCGGCGGGTCTCCCCGGCGTACCACCCAGCTGCTGCGCGAGGCGGCCGGCGGTGTCACCTTCGGCGTCCCCAACTCCGTCTACATCGGCGTCGTCGTGGTCGCCGTCGCCGCCATGGTCATGAAGACCACTGTCGGCGGCCGGCGGTTCGAGGCCGTCGGCGCCAACCCCGCCGCCGCGGCCGCCACCGGCCTGCCGGTCATGCGGTACCGCGCCGCCGCCTACATCTGGGCGCAGATCCTCTACTGGCTGGCCGGTGTGCTGCTCGCCGGGATCATCGCCCAGCCCACCGCCTTCCAGGGCGACTCGTACCTGCTGCCCTCCGTCGCCGCGGTCGTCCTCGGCGGCACCTCGCTCCTCGGCGGCCGCGGCTTCCTCGTCCCCACCGCCATCGCCGCTGTCTTCCTCAGCCAGCTCGAGCAGTTCGTCCTCGCTCTCGGCGTCTCCTTCGCCATCCGCACGCTCGTCGAGGCCGCCGCCCTCACCGTCGGTGTCGCTCTCTACACGGTCGACTGGGCCGCGCTGCGGCACAGGTTCGCCGGAGCCGCCGGCCGGCGCACGGCCACCACGGCCTAGCCGGGCTCTCGGGGCCCTCCCCGCGCCCGCTCCCCGCCCTGCCGGGCGCCACGGCAAGCCCTCCAGAAAGGGATCACGTCCATGAACCGTCCCACCCGCCGACCCAGACTCACCGCCCCAGCCACCGCTGCGGTCGCCGCCGCGGTCCTGAGCCTCGGCCTCGCCGGATGCGGCGCCTCCGATTCCGGCTCGGCGACGTCGAACACCGCCACCGGGAACGGCAACGCCCCCGCATGGTGCGGGAGCAAGAAGGCCGTCCTCGGCATGACCGACGGCTTCGGCGGCAACAGCTGGCGGCTGATCACCACCGCCTCCGCCAAGGAGGAGGCCGCCAAGTGCCCGAGCATCACCAGCTTCGAGTACGCCGACGGACAGGGCAACACGCAGAAGGCCATCGCCGACGTCCAGGGCATGGTAGCCAAGGGAGTCAACGCCCTCGTCGTCTTCCCCGACGCCGGCGAGGCCATGCTGCCGGCGCTGCGCAGCGCCTACAAGGCCGGCGTCGTCACCGTGCCGTACCGCGTCGCCCCGGGCGGCAAGCCCGGAGTGGACTACGACGTCTTCGTGGACACGAAGTTCGCCGCCGACGGCCGCAACTGGGGTGAGTGGATCAAGAAGATCCTCCCGGACGGCGGGAACATCCTCTTCCTCAGCGGTCCGCCCGGCAACAGCCAGGGCCGGGACGAGGCCGAGGGGCTGCGCTCGGTGCTCGGTTCCGACAGCAGGTACACGTTCATCGGCGAGCAGCCGTTCGAGGTCACCAACTGGGACCCCGCCGAGACGCAGAAGGTGCTGACCTCGGCGATCTCGCAGAACGCGCGGATCGACGTCATCGTCTCCGACTTCGGCCCGTCCCTGGTGGGCGCGCTCCCGGTGTTCGAGCAGAGCGGACGGTCGATCCCGGCCATCGCCGCATCCGACGGCAACGTCCTGTCCTGCTTCTGGGAGGACCACAAGGCCAAGAACCCCGACTTCAAGCTCTTCACGGTCTCGACGCAGAACGACCACTCGCGGCTGGCCGTCCAGCACGCCGTCGCCAGGGCCACCGGCGGTCAGGTGCCCGCCTCCTCGACCTTCCCGTCGCTGGTGTTCGAGGACTCCACCGCCGAGGACAAGCCGGTCCAGTGCGAGCGCGACCTGCCCGACGACGTCTACCTCTCCGCGGAGATGTCGGGCGCGGACCAGGCGAAGGTCCTCAAGTAACACACCCCCAAGGACGATGTGATGATCAACCAGCCTCATGAGATGGCGCTGACGGCGGCACCGCCGACGATGGCGCTCCAGGGCATCTCCAAGTCCTACGCCGCGGTCGCCGCGCTGACCGACGTTTCCCTCGAGGTCCTGCCCGGCGAGGTGCACGCGCTGCTCGGCGAGAACGGCGCCGGCAAGTCCACCCTCATGGGTGTCGCCTCGGGCACGGTCGTCCCGGACCGGGGCACGATCACGGTCCTCGGCGAGACGGTCGACGAGCTCACCCCCGGCCGCGCGACCGAGCTCGGCATCGCGATCGTGCACCAGCACCCCGCGGTGCTGCCCGACATGACGGTCGCGGAGAACATCGCCGTGGCGGTGCCGGGCCGTTTCCTCGCCGGCGACCGCCACGCCGCGATGCGGAGCATCCTCGACCGGGTCGGATGCACGGCGCATCCGCAGGATCGGGTCGGCGGTCTCAGCATCGCCCAGAAGCACCTGCTGGAACTGGCCAAGGCGATGGCCGTGGAGCCGAGGCTGCTCATCCTCGACGAGCCCACGGCCCCTCTCGGCCACGACTCCGTCGGGCTGCTGTTCGACCTGGTGCGCTCCGCCGCCCGGGCGGGCACCGCCGTGGTCTACATCACCCACCGGCTGGCCGAGGTCCGGGAGCTGGCCGACCGGGTCACCGTGCTGCGCGACGGGCACCACAGCGGCACCGCCGTCGTCGGCGACGTCACCGACGACGGACTGCTGGCCATGATCGTCGGCCGGCAGCTGGAGTACACCTTCCCCGGCAAACGGCTCGCGCCCGATGACGAGCCGCCGGTGCTCGCGGTCGACGGGGTGTCCGGGGAACGGTTCTCCGGCGTCTCCTTCACCGCCCGGCGCGGTGAGATCATCGGCGTGGCCGGCGTCCTGGGCAACGGCCAGAGCGAGCTGCTCCGGGCTCTGGCCGGCCTCGCCGGGCACAGCGGGAGCATCACCATCGACGGCAGGCGGATCAGCCGCCGGCAGCTGCACCGCTCCTCGGCGTACATGCCCGCCGACCGGCACCACGAAGGCCTGATGATGTCCATGTCGGTGCGGGAGAACGCCGCGCTGACAGCGCTCGACCGGCTCGGCCCGGCCCGGTTCGTCAACCGCCGCCGTGAGGTCGAGGTCGTCGGCGCCGAGCTCGCCGGGCTCGACGTGCGGACCGCCACCCTCGAGACGCCCGTCACCAGCCTCTCCGGCGGTAACCAGCAGAAGGTCGTCATGGCCCGGTCGCTGCTCGGCCGGCCGGACATCCTGCTCGCCGACGAGCCCACGCAGGGTGTCGACGTCGGGGCCCGCGCGGAGATCTACCGCATCCTGCGCGAGGTCTCCGGCAACGGGGTTCCGGTGGTCGTCGCCTCCTCCGACGCCAAGGAGCTCGAAGGGCTGTGCGACCGGGTCGTCGTCCTGTCCCGCGGCCACGTCGTGGCCGAGCTGGCCGGGGACGAGGTCACCGAGGAACGGATGATCCGGGCGGCGATCGAGTCGACCGCCCACACGCGCGCCGAAGGGCAGCGGACCGCGAAGCGCCGGCTCAGCCCGGTGTGGCAGCGGCGGCTCGAAGGCGACTACGCCCCGGTTCTCATCCTGGCCGTGGTGATGCTCGGGCTGGGCGCGTACATCTACTCGCAGAACGACCGCTACCTGCTGCCCTTCAACGTCACCTCGGTGATGCTCCTGGTCAGCGCCCTCGGCTTCATCGCGCTCGGCCAGACGGTGGCGCTGATGACCGGGGGCATCGACCTGTCCGTCGGCCCGCTGGCCGGATTCCTGGTGGTGGTCGGGTCCTTCTTCCTCACCGACGGGCAGTCCGGGCAGGCGCTGGTGCTCGGCCTGGTGCTGATGGCCGCGCTCGCGGCCCTGTGCGGGCTGGTCAACGGATCCTTGATCAGGTTCGGCAGGTTCACCCCGGTGGCCGCGACCCTGGCGACCTACATCGCGCTGCAGGGGTTCAGCTTCCTGCTGCGCGACAGCCCCGGCGGGCTGATCAGCCACACCGTGACCGACGTGATCACCCTGCAGGTCGGCCCGATCCCCGTCGCGTTCGTCCTGCTGGTCGTTCTCGCCTTCGGCATGGAGTTCGTGCTCCGCGCCACCCGATGGGGGCGCGACATCCGGGCCGTCGGTTCCGACGAGGAGTCCGCCCGCCGGCTCGGCGTGCGCTCCACCCGTACGATCATCACCGGCTACGTCGTGGTCTCCCTCTTCGTCTTCCTGGGAGCACTCATCCTGCTGGCCCAGCTCGGCATCGGCGACCCGGCGCAGGGCGTCGGCTACACCCTCAACAGCGTGGCCGCCGTCGTGCTCGGCGGCACCAGCCTGCTGGGCGGCCGCGGCACCTTCGTCGGCACCCTCCTGGGGACCGGCCTCATCGTCCAGCTCCTCAACGCCACCACGTTCCTCGGCCTCTCCCAGACCTGGCAGTACCTCTTCCAGGGGGCCCTGATCGTGGTCGCCGCCCTTGTCTACAGCCAGGCGCGCGGCACCAGCCGCACGGCCGACGGCGCCCTTCGCTGACCTGGCGGGACGCCGCCGATGAAAGGACACAACATGCGAGCAGCGCGCTACTACGGACAACGCGACATCCGCGTGGAGCAGGTCGCCGAGCCGCAGATCCGCGAGCCCGACGACGTGCTCGTCGAGGTCGCCTACTGCGGCATCTGCGGGACCGACCTGCACGAGTACGCCGTGGGGCCGATCGTCACGCCCACCACGCCACACCCGCTGACCGGTGTCACGCTGCCGCAGACCCTGGGGCACGAGTTCTCGGCCCGGGTGACCGCCACGGGCGCCGCGGTCCGCGACGTCGCCGCCGGCGACCGGGTCTCGATCATGCCGGCCATCGTGTGCGGGCGCTGCCGCTACTGCCGCCGCGGTCAGGGGCACCTGTGCGTGCGGTTCGCCTGCACCGGCCTCAGCGCCGAGACGGGCGGGCTCGCCGAGTACGCCGTGGTCAAGGAGTACCAGGTCGCCAAGCTCCCCGACGAGGTCTCCGACGTCGAGGGCGCGGTCATCGAACCCGCCGCGGTCGCCGCCTACGGTGTCGAGCGGGCGGGCGTCACCGGCGGCGACATCGTGCTGGTCACCGGCGCCGGGCCGATTGGCATTCTGTCGGCGATGTACGCCCACGCCGTCGGAGCGGCCACGGTGATCATCTCCGAGCCGAACCGGAACCGCTCGGCGCTGGCCGCCGCGCTCGGCATCGGCCCCGTGGCGGACCCGACCACGGGAGAGCTCGACGAGCTCGTCGGGCAGCTCACCGGCGGCGACGGCGTGGACCTGGCCGTCGAGTGCTCCGGCAGCACCCCCGGCCTGGCCTCCTGCGTACGGCAGACCCGCAAGGGCGCCTCCATCGTCCAGACCGGGCTGCACACCCGGCCCGCCACCCTCGACGCGATGGCGCTGTCGGAGAAGGACCTCACCCTCTACGGCAGCTGGTGCTGGCGGATGACCGACTGGCCGCGGATCATCCGCATGGTCGCCTCCGGCGCCTACCCGGTCGGCAAGGCCGTCACCGCCCGCATCCCCCTCGGCGACGTCGTCACCAAGGGCTTCGACACGCTGATAGACCCGCAGGGTGACCAGCTCAAGGTCCTGGTCCGATCGGCCGCCTGACCCAAGAAAGGCAGTTGTATGAGTTCATTCGGTGACATGCACCACGTCGGCATCACCGTGCGCGACCTGGAGGCATCACTGGCCTGGTACGAGCGGATCTTCGGGGTACGACGCGAGTTCGTCGCCCACGGGTCAGGCCCCGGGCTGTCGAAGGCGCTGGGCGTGCCCGGCGCCGATCTGCGGTTCGCCTTCCTGCGCTTCGGCACCTGCGTGATCGAGCTGCTGTGCTACGACAACGACCGCGAGGAGACGTACACGCGGTCGAACGCCGACGTCGGCAGCGTCCACGTGTGCATCGACGTGCCCGACCTGCAAGCCGCCTACCAGGACCTGCTCGGCAAGGGCGTGGAGTTCCTGGCCCCGCCGCTGCGCATCGACGACGGCCCGCTCGAAGGCTGCTCGTTCGCCTACTTCAAGGACCCTGACGGCATCACCCTCGAGCTGTTCGAGACCCCCGCCGGGGAGGCGCACCCGTGAGCGGGCGCAGGGCGCTGGTCATCGGCGCCACCGGGCTGACCGGCCGCAACACCGCCGAGCAGCTGGTCCGGTCCGGTTGGGCGGTGACCGGAGTGTCGCGCGGGAAGGCGATGGAGATCGAGGGAGTGCGGCACATGAGCGCCGACATCCTCGATGCGGACTCGGTGGCGCGCCTGGCCCAGGAGGTACGCGCGACCCACCTCTTCTACTGCACCTGGTCGCGGCAGGCCACCGAGGCCGAGAACATCGTGGTGAACGGGGCGATGCTGGGCAACGTCCTCGACGCCGCCGGCCGCGCGGGGACACTCGAGCACGTCTGCCTGGTCACCGGTCTCAAGCACTACCTCGGCCCCTTCGAGGCCTACGCCCGCAACCCGGCCGAGCCGCCGTTCCGCGAAAGCCAGCCGCGCCTGGAGTACGAGAACTTCTACTACACGCAGGAGGACCTCCTCTGGGAGGCCGCCGACCGGTTCTGCTTCGGCTGGACGGTGCACCGCCCGCACACCGTGATCGGATACACCCTCGGCAATGCCATGAACATGGGCGTCACCCTCGCCGTCTACGGCACGATCGCCCGCGAGACGGGCATCCCGTTCACCTTCCCGGGCTCTCCCGAACAGTACGACGGCACCACCGACATCACCGACGCCCGGCTCCTGGCCGAGCACCTGGCCTGGGCCGCGACCGCCCCCGAGGCGCGCGACGAGGCGTTCAACGTCACCAACGGCGACACCTTCCACTGGCGCGACATGTGGAAGACCGTGGCCGCGGGCCTCGGCGTCGAGGCCGCCCCCTACCCGGGGCACGCGACGCCCCTCGACGGCCGGATGGGCGACGCCGCCGCGGTCTGGCGGCGGATCGCCGGGCGGGAGCGGCTCGCCGAGCCCGGCATCGAGCGCCTGGTGTCGTGGTGGCACACCGACAGCGACCTCGGCCGGACGGTCGAGACCCACGCCGACATGGCCAAGAGCCGTGCGGCCGGCTTCACCAGGACCCAGGACAGCGGCCGGTCGTTCCTCGACCTTTTCGACCGGCTGCGCACCGAACGCATCATCCCCTCGGAGGTGGGGCCATCATGAAGGCCGTCCAGTTCCAGGGCGTCGGCGAGCTGACGCTGGCCGACGTCGACGTACCGAAGATCGGCGACGACGAGGTCCTGGTCGCCCTGCGGTCGGTCGGGATCTGTCACTCCGACTTCGAGCTGCTGGAGGGGCGCTACATCATCCCCTTCCAGTACCCGATCATCCCCGGCCACGAGTGGGCCGGGGAGGTCGCCGAGGTCGGCCGGGGCGTGACCGGGTTCGAGCCCGGCGACCGGGTGCTCGGGGAGTGCGTGATCGGGGCGGAGCACTTCGGGTTCTCCATCTCCGGAGCCGCCGCCGAGTACTTCGTCGCCCGTCCCGAGTGGCTGCACCGGGTTCCCGACGAGCTCACCGACAGCCAGGCGGCCCTCGTGGAGCCCTTCAGCTGCGCGTACTTCGCCGCCATGCGGGCCGGCAACGTCAACGCCGCCGACACCGCCGTCGTCTTCGGCGCCGGGCCCATCGGCCTGAGCTGCGTCGCCGTCGCCGCCACGCTCGGCGCCCGCGTCATCGCCGCCGAGCCCGACCCCGCCCGCGGCGAGCTGGCCAGGCGGCTCGGCGCAGAGGAGGTGCTCGACCCCACCTCGGACGGCTTCGTCGACCAGGTCATGGAGCTGACCGGCGGTCAGGGCGCCGGCGTCGTCATGGAGGCGTCCGGCCACACCTCCGCCATGGCGGCCACGCTCGAGGTCGCCGGCTTCAACGCCCGCGTCGTCAACATCGGCATCGACGTCGGCCGCAGCGCCACGGCCAGGCTCGGGCTCATCCAGTCCAAGCAGCTCCAGATCCGCGGCACCATCGGGTCGCCCGGCGTCTGGCAGGACACCCTGCGCTTCCTCGCCCGGTCCGGCCTCGACCTGACACCGATGATCACCGCCCGGTTCCCCCTTGCGCGGGCACCGGAGGCGTACGCCTCCGCCCGCCGTACCGACCGGAACGTCAAGGTGCACATCGAGAACGGCGCGCGCGCATGAAGGCCGCGGTACTGCACGCCGCCGGGGACCTCCGCATCGAGGAGCGCCCCGACGCGCCCGCCCCCGGCCCGGGGGAGGTACGCCTGCGGGTCACCCGCGCCGGGCTCTGCGGCACAGACGCCGGCGAGTACGCCGCCGGCCCGATGATGACCCCCCTGAAGACCCGCCATCCGAACTCCGGCGTCCTCGGGCCGGTCGTGCTCGGCCACGAGTTCATCGGCGTGGTGGAGAGCACCGGGCCCGGCGGCGGACGGTTCGGCACCGGTGACCGGGTGGCCGCCGGCGCCGGCGTCTGGTGCGGTCGCTGCGACTGGTGCGAGCGCGGCCAGACCAACCTCTGCCGGTCCTACTGGACCTACGGCCTGTCCGCCGACGGCGGGCTCACCCAGCTCATCACGGTGCCCGAGGCGATGCTGCACCCCGTCGCGCCGCACGTCTCCGACGACAACGCCGTGCTGGCCCAGCCCCTCGCGGTCGGGCTGCACGCCGTGGACCGCAGCCGGGTCCGGCCCGGCGACGTCGTGGTCGTCCACGGCGCCGGCGCCATCGGATCCTTCGTCATCGCCGGACTCAGGGCCGCCGGCGCCGGCGCGATCGTCGCCGTGGACATCGACGACGGCAGGCTGGAGACCGCCGGCGAGCTCGGCGCGAGCGTGACCGTCAACGCGAACGCGGCCGACCCGCTGGAGGCGGTGCGCGACCTCACCGGCTCGGCGCCGGCGGACGTCACCATCGAGGCGAGCGGCGTGCCCGACGGCCTGTCGCGGGTGCAGCGCCTCACCCGGCGCGGCGGCACGATCCTGCTCGTCGGGCTGCCCAAGGCGCAGGTCTCGTTCACGGCCACCGACCTCATCCTCCGGGAGATCGACGTCATGACCACCGTCGCCCACGTGTGCGACCGGAACCTCCCGGCCGCCCTGGACCTGCTCGCCCGGCACGACCTCGCCCCGCTCCTCGTCGAGCGAGTCGTCCCGCTCGACCGCATCGTCGAGGACGCCCTCGTCCCGATGACCGGCGGATCCGCCCGGGGCAAGATCCTCGTCGACACCCAGGCGGGGCTGTCATGAACGACCGGCAGCTCCGGGTCGCCTTCTGCGGCACCGGCCGCATGGGCGCCGAGATGGTCGCCGCCCTCGCCGGGAGCGGCTTCCCGGTCACCGTCTGGAACAGGACGGCGGAGCGCGCCCGCACCGTCGCCGGACGCACCGGCGCCGAGGCGGCGCCCACGCCCGCGATGGCCGCCAAGGACGCCGACGTCGTGTTCACCATGCTGACCGACGGCGAGGCGGTCATCAGCACGCTCGCCGGCCCGGACGGCATCCTCGCCGGCGCCGGCGCGGGCACGATCGTCGTGGACTGCTCCACCATCGGCGCGGGCGCGGCAGCCGAGGCCGCCGGCCTGTGCGCCGCGGCGGGCGCGCGCTTCCTCGACTGCCCGGTGAGCGGCAGCACCGCCGTCGCCCGCGAGGGCAGGCTCGGCCTGATGGCCGGCGGCGACCCGGCCGTGATCAACGAGGTACGACCGGCGCTGGAAGCGCTCGGCACCGTGGTGCACGTCGGACCCGCCGGGGCCGGCGCCGCGGCCAAGGTCGCGGTCAACGCGCTGCTGCACACCTTCAGCACCGCGCTGGCCGAGTGCCTGGTCACCGCCCGCCGGGCCGGCGTCTCCGCCGACGCCCTGTTCGACGTGCTCGCGGCCGGCGTGCTCTGGAACCGCTTCCTCGGCTACAAGAGGCCCGCGTTCACCGACCCGGCCGGCACCGGCGTCGCCTTCGACCTCGCGACCGCCACCAAGGACCTGCGCCTCGCGGTGGCCGCCGGAGGCGACACGGACCCGGCGAGATCCGTCGTCCGGCGCGTCCTGGAGCTCCATCAGCACGCCCTGGACGACGGCTTCGGCGACCGGGACATGGCCGCGATGGCGGCCTGGTTCCAAGCCGCGGCCGACCCCTCCGCAGCGGCCGGGGACGCCGTTCCCGGCCGCGAACCCGAAAGGATCTGACGTGGGAATCCACACCTACGGCACGAACGCCGTCGACTGGGAACAGCGGCTGGACCTCGACCGGCTGCGCACCGAGCGGCTCGCCCGCCTGCGCGCCGAGCTCGACCGCTCGTCACTGGGCGCGGTGCTCGCGTTCGACTTCCCCAACATCCGCTACATGACCGCCACCCACATCGGCACCTGGGCCAACGACAAGCTGATCCGGTTCGCCCTGCTGGTCCGCGGCGCCGAACCGATCATCTGGGACTTCGGCTCGGCGGCCCGGCACCACCAGCTGTACAACCCGTGGCTCGGCCACGCCGCCCTGGAAACGCCCGACGACGTGCACGGCCCGCACCACGGCGCTCGACACGGGGCGGCCGAGCAGCCGGGCGGCGCCCGGGCCGGCATCTCCACCCTGCGCGGCGCCTTCCACCCGCAGGCCGGCATCGCCGAGGAGGTGGCCCGCAAGATCAAGACCGAGCTGGACAGGCACGGGCTGCTGAACGAGCCGCTCGGCGTCGACGTCATCGAGCTGCCCGTCCTCACGGCGCTGCAGCAGGCCGGCATCCAGGTCGTGGACGGCCAGCAGGTCTTCCTGGAAGCGCGCCGGGTCAAGACCAAGGACGAGATCGGGCTGCTCACCCAGGCCGCCTCGATGGTCGACGCGGCGTACGACCAGCTTTACGAGTTCCTCCGGCCGGGAGTCCGGGAGAACGAGACCGTCGGCCTGGTCAGCAAGGTGCTCTACGACATGGGATCGGAGTTCGTCGAGGGCGTCAACGCCATCAGCGGGGAACGGTGCGCCCCGCACCCGCACGTCTACTCCGACCGGATCATCCGGCCCGGGGACCCCGCGTTCTTCGACATCCTGCACAGCTACCTGGGCTACCGCACCTGCTACTACCGCACCTTCGCGGTCGGCAGCGCCTCGCGCGCCCAGGGCGACGCGTACAAGATCTGCCGCGAGTACATCGACCAGGCGATCGCCCTGGTCAAGCCCGGCGCCACCACCGCCGACATCGTCTCGGTGTGGCCCGCCGCGCGGGAGTTCGGCTTCGCCGGCGAGGAGGCCGCGTTCGGCCTGCAGTACGGCCACGGCGTCGGGCTGTCCATCTGGGAGAAGCCGATCTTCAGCCGGCTCGTCTCGCTCGACCACCCCGAGACCCTGGAGGAGGGCATGGTCTTCGCCCTGGAGACCTACTGGCCCGCCAAGGACGGCTGGTCGGCGGCCCGCATCGAGGAGGAGATCGTCGTGACCGCCGACGGCTGCGAGGTGATCACGAAGTTCCCCGCCGAGGACCTGCTCGTCGCCGGCCGGCGCTACTACACCACCGGCGGCATGCTGCCCACGGTCCGCGAGTCGCAGTCACACCTGAACACCGCGACCTTCCCGGGAGCCCCGGCATGACGCTGCCCCTCGAACGGCACCCGTACGGCGAGCACGACCTCGTGCTCCCGCCGAAGAGCCAGACCACCCACGACGCCGCGGACATCGACCGCGACACCCGGCTGCTGATGTACCGGCGGCTGCACGAGATCCGCCAGTTCGAGAAGCGCGCCTACGACATGTTCATGCAGAACCTGGTCAAGGGCACCACCCACCTCTCCCTGGGCATGGAGGCCGTGGCCGCCGGGTTCGGCGCCGCGATGCGCGAGGACGACTACACCTTCGCGACCTACCGCGGCCACGCGCACACCCTGGCCCGCGGCGTGCCGATGGAGGGCATCCTGGCCGAGCTGCTGGGCCGCGCCAACGGGCTGCTCGGCGGCAAGGGCGGATCCATGCACCTCACCAGCGTCGAGCACGGGATGATGGGCTCCTACGCGATCATCGGCGCGCATCTGACGATCGCCAACGGCGCGGCCTGGTCCGCGCAGTACCGCGGCAGCGGCCAGGTCGCGGTCTGCTTCTTCGGCGACGGGACCACCAACATCGGCGCCTTCCACGAGGCGCTCAACTACGCGGCGGTCTTCGCGCTGCCGGTCGTGTTCGTCTGCGAGAACAACCTGTACATGGAGTACACCGCGATCTCCGACATCACCGCCGTGCCGCGGCCGGCCGCCGACCGCGCCGGCGCCTACGGGCTCGAACCGGTGGTCGTGGACGGCAACGACGCCGACGCCTGCTACCTCGCCGCCCGCGACGCGCTGGAGCAGGCCCGCTCCGGTCGCGGACCGGTCCTGATCGAGGCGCTGACCTACCGGCACGGTGGCCATTCCAGGGCCGACCCGGGCAAGTACAAGCCGCCGGGGGAGCTGGAGGCGTGGCTGGCCCACGACCCGCTGAAGCTCTACCGGGGGCGGCTCGAACGGATCGGCGTCCCGTACGCGGCCTTGGACGAGATCGAGCACCAGGTCGGCCAGGCCGTGGACGCGGCGACCGAGGCGGCCAAGGGCGGGCCGCTGCCGGATCAGGCGGTGGCGTACACCGACGTGTGGGCGGACGGAGGACACTCATGGCGCAACTGACGTACCGCGAGGCGGTGGCCCGCGGCATCGCGCAGGAGATGAGCCGGGACGAGCGGGTCGTCCTCATCGGGGAGGACATCGCCGGCGCCGGCGGGGTGTTCAAGACGACGGTCGGGCTGCTTGAGCAGTTCGGGCCGCGCCGGGTCATCGACACCCCGATCTCCGAGCAGGCCATCCTGGGCGCGGCCATGGGCGCCGCGATGACCGGCCTGCGACCGATCGCGGAGATCATGTTCTCCGACTTCTTCGCGGTCTGCTGGGACATCGTCGTGAACCAGATGGCCAAGACCCGCTACATGACCAACGGGCAGGTCACGATCCCCCTGGTGGTGAAGAGCGGCAACGGCGGCGGGCTCCGGTTCGGCGCCCAGCACTCCCAGTCGATCGAGAACTGGGCCATGGCGGTGCCGGGGCTCAAGGTCGTCACGCCGTCCTGCCCCGAGGACGTCGTCGGCCTGATGGCCGCCGCGGTGCGCAGCGACGACCCGGTGCTGTTCTTCGAGCACAAGGGGCTCTACGCCAGCAGGGGAGAGGTCCCCGACGGGCCCGTCGAGGACGTGCTCGGCAAGGCCAGGATCCGCCGCGGCGGCGACCACGCCACCGTCGCGGCGCTGGGCATGATGGTGCCCCGGGCCCTGGAGGCCGCCGAACGGCTCGCCGCCGGGGGGATCCGCTGCGAGGTCATCGACGTGCGCTCGCTCATCCCGCTCGACGCCCGGACCATCCTGGAATCCGTCGGCCGCACCGGCCGCCTGTTCACCGTCGAGGAGAACCCGCGGGCCCTGGGCTGGGGCGCCGAGCTCGCCTCCATCGTCGGCGACGAGGCGTTCTGGGACCTCGACGGGCCCATCGTGCGGATCACCACGCCGCACGTCCCGCTGCCCTCCGCCGACTCCCTGGAGGACCTCGTCATCCCGTCGGTGGACCGGATCGTCGCCGAGGTCGAGAGGGCGATGCAGGCGTGAGCGACATCGAGATCACCATGCCGCAACTCGGCGAGACGGTCGCCGAGGGCACCGTGACCCGGTGGCTGGTCGAGGTGGGCGCGCCGGTCACCGCGAACGAACCGCTCCTGGAGGTGTCCACCGACAAGGTCGACACCGAGGTGGACGCCCCGGCCGGCGGCGTACTGCGGCGGATCCTGGTGCCCGAGGGCCGGACCGTGCCCGTGGGCACGATCATCGCCCTGGTCGGCGGCACCGCCGCCACCCGGCACCAGGACAGTCCCCGGGTACGCAGGCTCGCCCGCGAGCACGGCGTCGATCTCACGCAGGTGACGCGATCGGGACCGCACGGCCGGGCCACCGTCGCCGACGTACGTGCGGCCGCCCGTACGTCAGTCCGACCGGCAGTCCGACCGGCAGTCCAGCCCGCAGCACCACCGGAAGTCCGGCCGGAAGCCCGGGCGGCACAGTCGCAGGCCGGCGCCGCCATCCCGCGCCCGGCTCCGGTCGCCATCCCGAACCCGGCCCCCGCCGCCATCTCGCACCAGGCCCCCGCCGCGCCCCGTCCGGTGGCCGCCCACCCGGCCGGGTCCGGCACCCGCGGCCGGGTCGAGGGCCTCTCCCGGCGCCGCAGGCTCATCGCCGACCGCATGCACCGCTCGCTCCAGGAGTCCGCGCAGCTCACCACGGTGATCGAGGTGGACCTCAGCCACGTCGTCAAGATCCGCGAGGCGGCGAAGGACACGTTCCGCAGCCGGTACGGCGTCGCGCTGTCGGTGCTCCCGTTCGTGGCCGAGGCAGCCGTGCGAGCCCTCGCCGGCCACCCGGTGATCAACGCGGAGCTGGACCTGGCCGCCGGGACGGTCACCTACCCCGCCGGGGTCGGCCTCGGAATCGCGGTGGACACCGACGAAGGGCTGGTCGTCCCGGTCATCCGCGACGCCGGCGACCTCACCGTGGGGGCGCTCGCCCGGCACATCGCTCACCTCGCGGCCCGAGCCCGGGACGGTTCGGCGACCGCCGACGACTTCGCGGGCGGGACGTTCACGATCACCAACACCGGCAGCAGGGGAGCGCTGTTCGACACACCCATCCTCAACGCCCCCCAGTCGGCCGTCCTCGGGCTCGGCGCCGTCACCCGCCGGCCGGTCGCACTGCGCGGCCCCGACGGCGACGACCTCATCGCGGTCCACCCGATGGCGTACCTGTCGCTGACCTACGACCACCGCCTGGTGGACGGCGCGGACGCCGCCCGCTACCTCACGTCCGTGAAGGGACGACTCGAGGCTCCGGACCACACATGGCCGCACAGCCTGGGCATCGCGGAGATCGCGAGTTGAGATCCTGGCCCAGGGCCACGAGGCGAACCGCTCAGGGCGGCGCATCGGGATGCCGCTGCACACGGTCGCATCAGTACGACCGGGGGAGCGGTACCCCGGCAGGAGCGCCTTCCTGGGTGGCCGCCCACGAGGCGAGCAGGGCCAGGGCCTGGGCGGTGGGCGAGCCCGGTTCGGCGGTGAAGACGGTCATGCTGAGCCCGGGCTCGCCTCGCAGGTCCATGCTCTCGTAGGCGAGCGCGAGATCGCCGGCCACGTGGTGGCGGAAGTGCTTGACGCCGCCCGCGTGGGTGCGGACGTCGTGGGAGAACCAGCGCCGCCGGAAGTCGTCGCTGCGCGTGGACAGATCGCCGACCAGCTTGTGCAGGGCCTTGTGAGTGACTTCCCCCGGCCGGAGGGCGGGGATCCTCTTGGAGGCATGAACTCGCCTTCCGCCCGCGCCCCCGCCCCGGGGCGGGCACGGCATGGGTCACCGTGCCGGTGGCCGTCCTGCTGGCCGGCTGCTCGGTCAGTCCGTCCCCCCGCCCGGCCTGGTCCGGCTCGGCTCCGTCGACAGCGGGCTGGACGACCTCGCCTCCGCCGGGAACCGGTTCACCGTCCGGATCGACCGGGCTTGACGCGCCACGCCGGTGGACCTAGACGGGAAGGAGCCGCATCAGGGCGTTGCGCGGCGCCGCGAGGCGGCCGGCCCCGGCCAGGCGGGTCATCCACCGGGACGCGGCGACCATCCGCCGGGCCACCGGACGCCGCCGGGCGTCATACGAGCACAGCGCCCGCGCGACGTCGCCCGGATGCGCGCGCAGGCAGGCGGCGAGTTCGACCGCGTCGAGCAGCGCCTGGCAGGCGCCCTGCCCCAGCGCGGGCGTCATCGCATGGGCGGCGTCCCCGACCAGCGCGACGTTGCCGGTGACGTAGGACGCCAGGGACGGCGACAGGTCGTGGACCTCGTGCCGCAGCACGGCGTCCTCGTCGGCCGCGGCGAGCACGGTCGGGATGGGGTCGTGCCAGCCGGCGAAGCGGGCGCGCAGATCGTCGAGGGTTTCGCGCGTTCCCTCGGGGGTCCGTACGGGCGCGTACCAGTTGGTCACGCCCGGCGCCTGCGGTGTCATCCCGAACATCTGCCCGCGACCCCAGCTCTCGCCGTAGTCCGGTGGCTCGAAGCCCTCGATCACGCCTCGCCAGGCGACGATCCCCGTGTACCGGGGCCGGGTCGCGGCGTCGAAGAACGCCTGGCGCACCGCGCTGCGCACCCCGTCGGCGCCGACCACCAGGTCGTAGTCGGCGCGCAGCGCGGCAGGGTCGGTGATCTCCACGCCCGTGCTGATCGTCGCCGGGTCCGCCTCCTGCACCAGCATCTCGATCAGCGAGACCCGCGACAGCATGCGGACGGGTGCTCCGCCGCGCCGTTCGATGCGGTCCAGCGGGAGGTCGGCCAGGCGTCTGCCGTCGGGCGTGCGGATCTGCGCGCGCCGGTAGGGGACGGTGCGCTCGCGCAGCCGCTCGCCCAGCCCCAGACCGGCCAGGCCGGCCTGGGCGTCCGGGCGGATGCCGAGCGCGGTGCCCTCGGCGACGATTCGCGGCCACCGTTCGAAGATCGATACTTCCCAGCCGATGGCGCGCAGCGCGATCGCGGTCGTCAGCCCGCCGACTCCGGCGCCGACGATGACAGCTCTTCTCATCTTCATCACCACATATGTGGTACCACGGATGTGGTGGTTCTGTCGAGCGGGACAATGGGGAGCCATGGCGGAGAACAGGGATCGACGCGGCCTGCTGTGCGACGCGGCCATCGAGGTGCTGGCGGGCGAGGGCGGCAGGGGCCTCACTCACCGTGCGGTGGACCGGGCCGCCGGCTTGCCGGAGGGCACGGCCAAGAACTACTTCCCGACCCGCGACCGCCTCCTCCAGGCCACCGCCGAGCGGTGCGTCGACCGCTACTGGAGCGAGCTGCAGCAGGCCGAGATCCACACCGTCGGCCAGTTGCTCGCGCTGCTGCGCCAGATGATCGACCGGGCGCTGACGGTCAACCGGTCCCGGGTCCTGGCCTACCTCGAGCTGCACGCCGAAGCGGCCAGGAACGCCGAGGTGCGCCAGACCCTGGCCCGGCTCACTCGCGCCGACCTCGACCTGCACCTGAGCGCCCAGCAGGCCGCCGGCCTGCCGGCCACCCGCCAGAGCGCCGCCGTGGTCACCCTCGCCGTCAACAGCGCGCTGACCTACCTGCTCACCCAGCCGCCCGACGTGCTGGCCGCCTACGGGCTCGACGATCTCGACGCCTTCCTGGACCGCCTCATCGCCTCGGCCTGCCCACCCCGGCCGAGTTGATCCGGCGACCACCACCGCCGCCCCCGCCGTTCGCGCGAAACCCCCGATCCGCGGTCCAGCAGGCTGGTCACAGCACCCGCCCAGTCCGCCGATCCGCAGTCCCGCGGGCTGGTCACAGCACCCGCTCAGCCCCCACCCCCGTCTGATCCTGTCGGTCGACTGCTGCCGGGTCCGGCTTCGGACTTCGGATCGTCAGACGGGTCGGCGGCCTCCACGGGCAGTTCTCCGCTACTGTCCCGGGCGCAGGATGGTCTTCCACGCCGAGCACTCGCCCGTGGGCCGCCTGGCCGTGCCACGGCAGACCTGGACCCGGACCTGCCGCGTGTTGCGGTAGTCCTTGCTGAACGTGCCCGCGCCCGGCACGCAGTTGAAGAAGCCGTGCTCGCGCCAGCGCCCGTTGCGCGAGTCCTGCGAGCGCAGCACCGCCCACGCGCAGCCCTTGCCGCGCGTGTCCTCCAGCTTGCCGTCCACGACGTGGCCGAACTGGTGGATGGCGACCTCGCCCCAGGCGGAGGCCATGCCGTCGGCGGAGTGCACGGCCCGCCACTTCCATATCGCCGGGGTGGCGGCGGCCGGGGCGGTGAGCGTCAGCGAGACAGCGGCTGCGGCGGTGGTCAGGACGACGAGCGAACGCATGAGAGAACTCCACGGTGCGGTGACGAACGAACCCTCCCAGGAATAGGGCGCCGCGCTTGTGATCGGCTTGGAAGCCGCTGCGTCACCCCGGCGAGGGCGCCCTTGCCGGGGTGTTCGCGGCCGGGCATGTTGATCAACTTCCTGGCGGATCGCTAGGGTTGGGGTCTTTGTTCGAATCCTGTTCGCTCGTTCCCGAGGATGTTCCGGTGCGCCGCTACCGTTTCGGCACCATCGCCGCGTTCGTCGCCGCCGTCTACGTGGCCGCGGTCGTCGTGGCCGGCGTGCTCGCGCCGGCCACCGGGGATCCGACGCTGCTGCGCGCGATCGTCCCCGGGGCATGGAGTGCGGAATTCGTGCCCTACACCTGGTGGGTGGAGCTCCTCATGGTGGCGGGCGGGATCCTGCAGGGATGGGGCTTCTGGCAGGTGCTGCGGGGGCGGCCGGTCGGCGCGGCGGCCGTCAACGACAGGCCGGTCCGGCTGCTGCGGGTGGCCCTGTATCTCAGCGTCGCCTGCACGCTGCTGTACCAGCTGCCGATCCCGTACGAATGGTGGTTCGACCTGCCCCTCGAGCTGCTCGCCCTCGTCGTCGTCTGGCTGTTCTTCGTGGTTCTCGCCGGCGCGTTGCCACGGTGGCTGCGGGTGCTTGCACTCGTGGCGGGCCTGGTGGACACCGTCACGGGAATGGCCACCATCGTCCTGTACGGCCTCGAGCAGTGGTCCGTCGTGCCGTACGTCTCTCCGTACCAGCTAGGCAACGTCGTCCACCTGCTGTGGCTGGTGCCGGTCCTGGCCGGGCAAGCCAGGGACGGGCGCTGGACCCGGGGGACCGTGCGGATGGGCATGGTCTCGGCGGCGCCGGCCCTGCTGTCGTCCAGCGGGCATTCCATCATCACGTTCGGCGGTTGGGGCGTCGACCACGACGTGGTGCTCCTCATGGTCCTGGGCGTCCTAACCGTCTTCGGGACGGTGTGGCAGGCCCGCTCCGCCCACGACCTGGGCGGGCCGCTGCCCGTACCGTCCCCGCCGCCGGCCCGGGTCGCGCCCGCGCGACCGTGGCCCGTCGCCGCCGTGGCCGTGGTGCCCCCGCTGATCCCCGCGGCCGTCAACCTCGCCGGTGGGATGCCCCTGTGGACCGGCCCCAGGGGTCTGGTCAACGACCTCTTCCACGGGAACATGGGCTACCCGGCGACTGTGCTCTGGGTCGCCGTGGACGTGCTCGTCGGGGTCGGCGCTCCGGCCGTGCTGATCCTGGTCGCGGTCGTACGCAGGACTCGGCGGCTGCTGCGGGTGACGATGTCGGCCCTGATCGTCACCGCCGCGGTGGGCGTCGTCAGCGCGATCACCACGGGGCGCGAGGCGGACCGGCAGCACGTACCCGAGATGGCCGAGCAGCGGTCGGCCCTGTACCCGAGCGGGCTGCTCGACCGGAACGGGAACGGCGAGTTCCTCTTCGGCATCTCGCCGTTGTGGTACAGCGCAGCTCTGGCCGCCTCCGCCCTCGTCCTGCTCCTCCTGTATGGCGCCCCGCCCGCCGCCCGCCTGCGGCACCACGTCCTCGTGACGGCACTGGCCACCTCCGTGGCCCTGTGCTTCCTGCCGGCCGCCGACCAGTCACGCGGCCCGGTCACCGCGGCCGAGGACTGCTCGCCGCCCGAGCCCTGGGAGACCGACGGCGAGGCGGTGACACCGGAGCCGCTCACCGGCTCGCGCGCCTTCATCTGCGCGGTACGCCGGCAGAAGGCGCTCACGTTCGCCGCCACCACCCCCGACCAGGTGCTGCTCGGCCACGGCCGCCGCCTGTGCGGCGCCTACACCCGCAACGACCCGCGCGAACTGGCCCGCCTGCGGGAGAGAGAAGGGGTGAGCGTCGGTGAGCTGAGCGGGGTGCTCGCCGGGATCTGCCCGGCCGCGAACGCGGACATCACCGCGGCGGAGACCGCCGATGAGCGCGAGTTCGAGGAGTGGGAGGCCGAGCAGCGGCGCATGTGCGACGCCGCCCCGCGCCACCGCCCCCTCATCCGGCCCGCCAGGGCGATCCGCGTCAAGGAGCCGGAGCGGCCCGAGTCGGGCCTGGTGCTGTACGACGACTCCGCCGTCGAGGGCGGGAGCACGAGCGCCGGTCCGGTCGACGTCGCCCCCGGCCACGTGGCGGTGGATACGCATGCCGACGTCCCCTTGTGCGTCACGCTGGAGACCTACACGCGCCGCCCACCGGTCGAGACCAAGGGCTGGGACCACGTCGTCGAGGTCGGCTTCGACAGCCGGAGCGGCGAGATGGAGTTCATGGACGGTCTGAGCGGCACCACGCTGCCCGACCTGTCACTCAACGGCCGCAAGGGGCACTACCGCCTCCGTGTGCACCTGGCCTGGTTCCCGTGGAAGGGTGCCGAGTACGGGGCCGAGCGGCTGCTGATCATGGCGTACCCGGGACCGGGAGACAAGGCCGTCGTCCACCGCGAGCCTGCCAAGAACCGCTGACCTCCGCCCTCACCGACCAGGCGCCGGCCGTCTTCGCCGCGGACCGACGCAACGTGGTGCTCGACACGTTCCTGCCCGAGCCCACTCCGAGGCGCCGGCCGTACCGGTCCGAGAGCGGCCACGACCGCAAGACGGTCACCCATCCGCCGGCCGGAGACATCACGCTCGACTGCGACAGAGTCACGGCTGCCGGGTCCGCGATGCCGTGGCAGGGCGGAGGAGCCGGGAACGCGGCGGGAAGCCTGCCGGTGCGCAGCGATCCTCACGGTGACGCAAAGGCCCACGCGGTGGCTCGCCACAGCCGGCCCATGGGCTTCAGTGACATCAGCCCGCCGACCAGCCGTGCAGGATTCATCAAGGTTGTCTATGAGAATCGCGGCTCTTTGGCATTGGACGTCATGATGTCGGGCCGGTCACCATGGGTTTCATGACACAGGTGATGGGTGCGCCCGCCGGCGCAGGGTTCAGACCGGGGCTCGCCGATCTGGTGGAGCGGATCCGACCGCGAGCACGGCAGCAGGCCGACCCCCAGACGATCGCGCAGCAGGTGGCCGACGTGCTGGCGCAGATGGAGCCGAGCCCGGACCTGCTCACCGAGGCCGAACGTGCCGGCTCGCCCGAGGGCTACAGCAGGCACACCTTGCACACCGAGGAGACGTTCTCGCTGTCCGCCGTCGTGTGGCGGCCGGGACAGGTCACCGAGATCCACGATCACCTGGTCTGGTGCTCCTTCATGGTGCTGCAGGGCACGGAGACCGAGACCCTGTACGGCATCGACGGAGACCGCCTTGTCGAGATCGGCGAACGGCAGCGTCCCGCCGGCTCGGTCAGTGGCGCCGCCCCACCCGACGACATTCACCGGGTTCACAACACCGGTGACACGGTCGCGATCACGCTGCACGTGTACGGGACGGACCTCAGCAACGGCACCAGCGTTCGACGCACGTACCAGCAGGAACCCGAGGACAGCCCTCACAACGCGACGGGGCGATAGAGGGCGGCTTCGCCTCCAGCAGGCGTAGGTAGTGGTCGGAGTCGGGCCAGGCATCCTGACCGCCCACGGTGCCCGGGCGTAGTGACATCCTTCGCCCGTCGGCTCGCTCGACGGTAGGCTGAATGGATAACACATCGTGGATGAACATGCATGAAGGGCGGCGCCATGGTCGCGGGCCTCGGGAACGACGTGTCCACGGGGCACCTACGGCTCCTGGTCAGAGTCGCCCGGATGTACCACGAGGAGGGCATCCGCCAGCCTGCCATCGCAGCCGAGCTGAACATCTCCCAGCCCCGGGTGTCCCGGCTGCTGCGCGAGGCGGTCAGGCGCGGGATCGTGCGGACCGTGGTCGTCCTGCCCCAAAGCGTGCACAGCGAACTGGAGGACCGGCTCCGGCGCCGCTACGACCTGCGCGATGTGGTGGTCGTGGACACCCAGGAGTCGGCGCGGAACGTCATCCCGGCGCTCGCCGCGGCGGCGGCCGACTACTTCGACGCCACCTTCGCCGGCGGCGACGTGATCGGGATTTCCTCCTGGAGCGAGACGCTGCTGGCCACCGTCGACCGCATGCAGCCCAAGACGAGCCAGGTCGCCGAGTGCGTCATCCAGCTCGTCGGCGGCGTGGGCAGTCCCGAGGCGCAGGTGCGGGCCACCCGGTTGCTCGGCCGGCTGGCGGAGATCGCCCGCGCCCGTCCGGTCTCCGTACCTTCCCCGGGGGTGGTCGGCGACCCCTCGATCCGCGACGCCCTGCTCCAGGACAGTTCGGTCCGGGATGTCGTGGGCAGGTGGCGGGACCTGACCGTCGTCCTGGCCGGCATCGGCAGCCTGGAGCCCTCGCCCCTGCTGCTCAGCAGCGGCAACGCCGTCGGGGACGCCGATCAGGACGAGTTGCGCAGGCTCGGCGCCGTCGGGGACGTGTGCCTGCACTTCTTCGACGCCGCGGGGAGAGCCGTCGACTCCGGTTTCGACCGGCGCGTGGTGGGCATCGACGCGGCCACGTTCCGCGCCGTCGAGCGCCGGGTCGGCGTCGCGGGCGGCCTGCGCAAGCTCTCCGCCATCAGGGCCGCGATCGAGGGCGGCTGGGTGAACATCCTGATCACCGACCTGCAGGTGGCCCAGCGGCTGGACATCCCGCCGAACCCGCAGCCCGCGCCCTGATGGTCAGAGACCACCTTCCGGCCGCCGTCGTAGCAGTCGGGCCGGTGTAGGGCGCGTTCCGGCTCCCGACAGGCTCCGCCGGCCGGAGTCATCTCACCATCAGTCGTCGACCTGGGCGGAGAGCAGGGCCTTACGGGCGATGCGCTGCGCGGCCAGGGCGTCCTGCCGGGCCTGCGCCTCGGCGAGGGCGTCGACGTCGAGGACCCCCAGGGCGCGCCAGATGGTACGCATGACCTCGATGCCGGCGCGGGCCGCCTCCACGGAGTCCTCGCGGAAGGGGAACTGGTCGAGCTGCCAGACGCCCTGCCAGCCGGCCTGGCGCAGGGTGTGGAAGAACTCGAACGTCTCGACCAGGTGGACGGAGCCCACCACCATGTCGTCGTCCCAGCCGCGGAAGTTGTCGTTGACGTCGATGGCGTACAGGCGGTCGTGGTCCAGGATGAGCTGGGCGGCGTCCGCCGGGGACTCCAGGCCGTAGAGGGAGTGGCCGAAGTCGAGCAGGATGCCGACGTTGGGCACGTCCATCTTCTCGATGGCCAGCAGGGTACGGGCCGCGGAGGAGAAGGTCATGCGGTTGCGCGGCTCGCGCGGCTTGTACTCGATGGCGAAGCGCAGGTCGGGATGGCGCTGCGCGAGCTCGCGGACGGCGTCGATGGACATCCGCCACAGCGCCTTGTAGTCGGCTTGGAAGGGGTAGTCCCAGCCGTCCTGCCCCGGCCAGAGCTTGACGTAGTCGCAGCCGAGCCGGCGGGCCAGGTCGGCCGCGTCGCTCACCAGCTCGATCGCGGCGCGGCGGATCTCCGGGTCGGGGTTGGTGAAGCCGCCGCGGCTGAACGTGCGGGTGTAGATCTCGGGCGTCAGGGCGATGGCGCGCAGCCCGTTGGCCTTCAGCCGCTCCTCCAGCTGCGCCACGTCGAGGTCGGCCGGGTTGAACGGGTAGTTGATGTCGACCACCGACAGGCTGCCGACCTGGCCGGCCCGGTCGACGGCCTCCAGGGTGGAGACGGGCGGGCCGTAGCCGTCGGTGGCGTAGCGGTCGCGGAACTGGCCGAAGTGCCAGAGTCCGGCGCCGAAGAGAGGTTCTGCGGCCATGGAACGGCTCCTGTCCCTGGAATGGCGCCGGATGAGGCGCGGCTTGGTTGAATTTCTATTCAATACTGCCTTGCTATTCAGCCGGAATGTAACGTCGGCGACATGGAGCCGTCAAGCAGGCGATCACCGGCTGCTCGTTGACATGAATCGACCGGCGGTCGTAGCGTCTCAATTATGCCTAATCAATATGGAATAGATATTCAACCTGGTGAGGTGGAGTGGTGACGCCGATGCTCGCCTGTGACCCGGCGCGGGCGGCCGCCTACCGCCAGACGGTCGAGCGCATCCGAGCCGCCGGCCCGGACACCGCCGCGGCCGAGCTGGGCCGGCTGGCCACGCAGGTGCGCCGGAGCATCATCCGGACCATCGATCGGGCCGGCATGGGGCACATCGGCGGCGACCTGTCGGTGACCGACATCCTGGTGTCCTGTTTCTACGGAGCGTTGTCCGTCGACCCCGAGCGGCCGGGCTGGACCGGCCGCGACCGGTTCGTGCTGAGCAAGGGCCACTGCGCCGCCGCGCTCTACGCCACCCTGGCCCAGTGCGGCTTCTTCGCCGCGGCGGAGCTGGAGACGTTCATGGCGCCGCTGTCGGCGTTGAACGGCCATCCCAACCGGCTCAAGGTTCCCGGGGTGGAGACCAACACCGGCGCGCTCGGGCACGGGCTGCCGGTCGCCGTCGGGTGCGCGCTGGCGGCCAGGCTGGACGGCGTGAGCTGGCGTACCGTCGTCGTGCTGGGGGACGGTGAGCTGCAGGAAGGCAGCAACTGGGAGGCCGCGATGGCCGCCGCCCACCATGGCCTGTCGTCGCTGACGGCGATCGTCGATCGCAACCGGCTGCAGCAGGGCGCCAGGACGGAGGAGACCAACGCGCTCGGCGCGCTGGGCGACAAGTGGCGCAGCTTCGGCTGGGAGGTGCGCGAGGTCGACGGCCACGACCACCTCGCGCTGCTGCGGGCGATGAACGGCCCGCGCACCGGCCGGCCGGTCGCCGTCATCGCGAACACGATCAAGGGGAAGGGCGTGTCGTTCATGGAGGACAGGGTGGAGTGGCACCACAAGGTGCCCACCCCGGAGCAGGTCGCAGCGGCGCTGGCGGAGCTGGCCCGATGACCGTCGCCGAGCAGCAGGCCGTCTTCGACTGCCGCAAGGACTTCGCCGACGAGCTGATGGCCCTGGCCGAGGCCGACGAGCGGATCGTGGCGGTGTGCAACGACTCCGTGGGCTCCAGCAACCTCGTCGGCTTCCGTGAGCGTTTCCCCGACCGGCTGATCAACGTCGGCATCGCCGAGCAGGATCTCGTGGGCGTGGCCGCCGGCCTGGCGAACGCGGGCAAGATCCCGTTCGTGTGCGCCGCGGCGCCGTTCCTGACCGGGCGGGCCCTGGAGCAGATCAAAGCCGACGTCGCCTACAGCGAGGCCCATGTCGTGCTCTGCGGGCAGAGCCCCGGCATGGCCTACGGCGAGCTCGGGCCGACCCACCACTCCATCGAGGACCTGTCGTGGATGCGCGCGGTCGCCAACCTCGACGTCATCATCCCGGCCGACCCGGTGCAGACCCGGGCCGCCGTACGCTGGGCCGCCTCCTCGCAACGGCCCTCCTACCTGCGCATCCCGCGCTTCAAGGTGCCGGTCGTCACCCCGGACGGCGCGCCGTTCGAGCCGCGCCGCGCCGTGCTGCTGCAGGACGGCGGCGACGCCACCGTCATCGCGATCGGCTCGCTCACCTCGCGCGCCCTGGAGGCGGCGGCCAGGCTGCGCGGCGAGGGCGTGTCGGTACGGGTGCTCAACATGCCCTTCCTCGACCCCATGGACGAGGAGGCCGTCGTCGCGGCGGCCCGCGAGACCGGGCGGATCGTCACGGCCGAGGAGGCCACCATCAGCGGCGGCCTGGGCGCGGCGGTGTCCGGCGCCGTCGTCACCCACCACCCGGTCCCGATGCGGATCCTCGGCATCCCCCGCGTGTTCGCCCCCACCGGGAACACCGCCTTCCTGCTCGACCACTTCGGCCTGTCCGCCGACGGCATCGTCGCCGCCGTGAAGGATCTGCTCCGCCATGGCTAGCCCCCTCGTCCTGGCCGTCGACCAGGGCACCAGCTCCACCAAGGCGCTGCTCGTCGACGCCGAGGGGCGGGTCGTGGCGCGGGCCGCCGTTGTCGTCCCGGAGACGCAGCCGCGTCCCGGCTGGGTGGAGCAGCCGGCCGAGGAGCTGTGGCAGAGCGTGCGCCGCGCGGTCGCCGGCTGCGTCGCCCCCGAGCACGCCGGCCGCGTCGCCGGCGTGGCCTTCAGCACCCAGCGCGAGTCGCTGGTGCTGTGGGAGCGCCGCACCGGCGAGCCGGCCGGGCCCCTGATCAGCTGGCAGGACCGGCGCACAGCCGACCGTTGCCATGAGCTGGCCGCCTCCGCCGAGCTGGTGCGCTCGGTGAGCGGGATGCCCCTGGACCCGATGTTCTCCGCGCTCAAGGCCCGCTGGCTGCTCGACACCTACGACCCGGACCGGCGCCGCAGCCGGGCGGGGGAGCTGTGCCTGGGCACCGTCGACTCCTGGCTGCTCAGCCGTCTCGGCGGCCGGCACGTCATCGAGGTCGGAAACGCCTCCCGGACCCAGCTCCTCGACATCCGGACAGGCGGATGGGACGCCCGCCTGCTCGACCTGTTCGCGGTGCCGGCCGAGGTGCTGCCCGAGGTGGTGTCCTCCTGCGGGCCCTTCCCCGCGGTCCGGGGGCTGGCGCCGCTGCCCGACGGGGTTCCGGTGCTGGCGGTGATGGGTGACTCGCACGCCGCGATGTTCGCCCACGCCGGCTGGCGGCCCGGCGTCGTCAAGGCCACCTACGGCACCGGCTCGTCGGTGATGGCCATCGGCGGCCCGCCCGACGCGCCCGGGCTGTGCCGCAGCATCGCCTGGGACCTCGGGGCCGGCCCGGTGCACGCCGTCGAGGGCAACATCCGCGCGACCGGGCGCACCGTCAGCTGGCTGGCCGAGCTGTTCGACGTGCCCGCCGACGTGCTGCTGGCCGAGGCCGCCGACCCGGGCGACGTGCACTTCGTGCCCGCCTTCGGCGGCCTCGGCGCCCCCTGGTGGGAACCGGAGGCCAGCCCCGTCATCACCGGGCTGACGCTCGGCACCCGCCGGGCCCAGCTCGTCGCCGCCGCCCTGGAGGCGGTCGCCTTCCAGGTCGAGGACGTGGTGGCCGCCGTCGATCAGGCCGTTGGCCGGGTACGCGTGCTCATGGCCGACGGCGGTCTGACCCGCAGCGCCCGCTTGATGCAGCTCCAGGCCGACGTCAGCGGCCGGGCCGTCGCCCGGTCCGGGGAGCACGACCTGTCCGCGCTCGGCGTGGCCGATGCCGCCGGGCTCGCGGCCAAGCTCTGGACCCTCGATCAGTTGGAGACGCGGCACCGGCCGGCCGACACCTACCGGCCGGGCATCGACGAGGCCGAGCGCGTACGCAGGAAGGCCGCCTGGCACGCGGCCGTCCGCCGTGCCCGGCCCCCGCAGGAAGGAAGCAGCACATGACCACAACGGCGCCGACCGCCCGTCGGCGCGTCCCTGCCCGCTGGATCGCCGCCGCGGCCGTCGCCGTACTGGTTGTGCTCATGGCGGTCAGCACCGAATATCGCACGGCGGAGAGCGCGGCGGCCGCGGCGCCGAAAAAGTTTGACCCGGCCGTGTTCGGCGCCCAGAACTACCAGGCCAAGGTCGTGCCCGCCATCCAGGCCGCCGCCGTCGACCTGCCGGTCCTGCTCAAGGCCCTGGCCGGGGACAAGGACGCCGCCGGCCGGAAGTACGGCAAGCGCCAGGGCACCGGCCCCTACACCTTCGCCGTCAAGGGCACGGGCGAGGCGGGGAAGGCACGCTCCGGCCTGCTGCCCGTCACCGTCGACGGCCTGCCGGACGGCACCCGGGTGTCGCTGCAGACCGGCCCGGCCATCAACGGCACCGCGCTGCGCGACGCCGCCGGGTTCATCACCTTCGGCCAGTTCACCAACCAGGTCGAGTACGCCGACGCGGCCACCGCCCTGAACAACGAGATGCGCGCCAAGCTGCTCAACGGCCTCGACGTGGCGGCGCTGGACGGCAAGGAGATCACCTTCACCGGCGCGTTCACGCTGCTCACCCCGCAGACCGTGACCATCACCCCGGTGGCGATCTCATGAGCGCTCCGGTGTTGCGGGCCTGCGAGGTCACCAAGGTCTACGGCGGCACCCACGCGCTGAAAGGCGTCGACTTCCCCGTCACCGCGGGCCGCGTGACTGCGCTGTTCGGCGAGAACGGCGCCGGCAAGTCGACGCTGATGAAGATCCTGGCCGGGATCGAGCAGCCCACCACCGGCCACGTCGAGCTGGACGGGCGGCCCGTGCGGCTGCGGTCCTCCCGCCATGCCGCCGACCGGGGCATCGCCATCATCCACCAGGAGCTGAGCCTGTGCCCGAACCTCAGCGTCACCGACAACCTGTTCCTGGCCCGCGAGGTCCGCACCGGGTTCGGTGCGGTCGACCGCAGGGCGCAGCGCGCGGCCACGCGGGCCGTGCTCGACCGGCTGGAGGAGCGCGCCGACCCCGACGGGCTGGTCGGCGACCTGCGGCTGGGCCAGCAGCAGCTCGTGGAGATCGCCCGCGCCCTGCTCCAGGAGGCCCGCGTCCTGATCACGGACGAGCCGACCTCCGCGCTCACCGCGCCCGAGGTCGAGGTGCTGTTCCGGGTGATCAGGGAGCTGACCGCCGCGGGTGTGGCCGTCGTCTACATCTCCCACCACCTCGACGAGGCCCTCGACATCGCCGACGACGTCGTGGTGCTGCGCGACGGCACGCTCGTCGCCACCGCGCGGGCCGGCGAGGTGGACATCCGCTGGATCGTGGAGCAGATGGTCGGCCGCGACCAGGACACCCTCTTCCCGGACCGCGAACCCGTGCTCGGCGAGGAGGCGCTGACCGTGCGCGACCTCAGCGTGGCCGATCCGGCCGTCCCCGACCGGCTCGCCGTGGACGGGCTGTCGCTCGCCGTGCGCGCGGGCGAGATCGTCGGCGTCTACGGCCTCATGGGCGCGGGCCGCACCGAGCTGCTGGAAGCGCTCGCGGGCCGGCTCCGGCCGGTCTCCGGGCAGGTCCTGCTGGACGGCAGGCCCCTCGACGGGCCAGGCATCCGCGAGCGCATCGAGCGCGGCGTGGTGCTGGTGCCCGAGGACCGCCAGCGCGACGGCCTCGTCCAGACCATGTCGGTGGGGCAGAACCTGTCCCTCGCGGCGCTCGGCACGTACGTCCGCGGCCTGTTCGTCTCGCAGCCGCGCGAACGCGCCGCCGTCGCCCGCGCCATCACCGACGTCACCGTCAAGACCAGCGGCCACGCGGCGGCCATCGGCTCCCTCAGCGGCGGCAACCAGCAGAAGGTGGTCATCGGCAAGGCGCTGCTGACCGGGCCGCGCGTGCTGCTGCTCGACGAGCCGTCCCGCGGCGTCGACGTGGGCGCCAAGGCCGACATCTTCGAGTTGATGGCCGGTCAGGCCCGGCACGGCCTGGCCGTCCTGTTCACCACATCCGACGCCGAAGAGGCGCTGCACATCCCCGACCGGCTGCTCGTGCTCGCCCGCGGCGCCCTCGTCGGCGAGTTTCGGCGCGGCGAGCTCACCCGGGAGGAACTGATGCGCGTGTCCGACGGCGGAACCCCGAAGGACGGTGCGGCATGACGGCCACCACCAAGACCCCCGCCGCCGTCCCCGCCGAGCGCTCGGCCGCCCGGGCGCGCCGCCTGTCGCTGCTGAACGTGGCCTTCGAACTGCGCGCCTTCATCGCGCTCGCCGTGCTCATCGTGATCTTCGGGCTGCTGTCGGACTCGTTCCTGACCGTGCCCAACCTCATCACGATGACCAAGCACGTCGCGATCAACGCCGTGATCGCGCTCGGCATGCTGCTGGTCATCCTCAAGGGCGGCATCGACCTGTCGGTCGGCTCCATCGTGGGCCTGTCCGGCGTGGTCGCCGGTGAGCTGCTGGGCGGCCTGCACGTCGGCGGCGTGATCGCCTACCCGCCGGTGTGGGTGGTGATCGTGCTGTGCGTGACGGTCGGCATGGCGGTCGGCGCGGTCAACGGGCTGCTCGTCACCCGCTTCAACGTGGCGCCGTTCATCGCCACCCTCGGCATGCTGTACGTGGCCCGCGGCGCGGCGATGCTCATCTCCGACGGCGCCACCTACCCCAACCTGGCCGGCCACTCCGCCCTCGGCAACACCGGCTTCGGCCTGCTCGGCAGCGGCCGCCCGCTCGGCCTGCCGACCTCGATCTGGATCATGATCGCGCTGGCGGTGCTGGCCACGCTGCTGCTGGCCAAGTCCCCGTTCGGCCGCTGGTTGTACGCCACCGGCGGCAACGAACGGGCCGCCGACCTGTCCGGGGTGCCGATCCGGCGGGTCAAGACCATCGTGTACGTGATCTCCGGCGCCTGCGCCGCCATCGCCGGGCTCATCATCGCCTCGGAGCTCACCTCGGCCGCGCCGCAGGCGGGGGAGACCTACGAGCTGAACGCCATCGCCGCGGTCGTCATCGGCGGCGCGGCGCTCAGCGGCGGCCGGGGCACCGTGCGCGGCACCCTGGTCGGCGCGTTCGTCATCGGCTTCCTCGCCGACGGCCTGGTGATCCTGGGCGTGTCGACGTTCTGGCAGATCCTCATCAAGGGCGCGGTCATCATCCTCGCCGTCATGCTCGACCAGGGCCAGCAGCGATTCAAGCGTCGGGGAGCCGCCGCGGCGGCGGTCGCCGCGACCAAACACCACGACTAGACACCACCCCCTGAAGGAGAACCACCATGCCGTCCACCCGCCGTCGTGTCCTCACCTGGGCCCTGTCGCTGACCGTGGGCTGCGCCGCCCTGACCGCGTGCGGGGGCAGCGCGCAGCAGCCCGCCACCAGCGCCTCCGCCTCCACCGGCGGCGGCACCGGCGCGGCCGGCGGGCTGATCGCGATCATCACGCCCTCGCACGACAACCCGTTCTTCAAGGCCGAGGCCGACGCGGCCAAGGCCAAGGCCGAATCCCTCGGCTACCAGACGTCCGTGGCCTCCCACGACGACGACCCCAACAAGCAGAGCGAGCTGATCGACGCCGCGATCTCCCGCCAGGCCAAGGCGATCGTCCTGGACAACGCCGGCGCCGACGCCTCCATCGGCCCGGTGCGCAAGGCCACCGAGGGCGGCATCCCCGTCTTCCTGATCGACCGCGAGATCAACGCCACCGGCATCGCCAAGGCGCAGATCGTGTCCAACAACTCCCAGGGCGCGCAGCTCGCCGCGCAGTCGTTCGTCGAGGCGATGAAGAGCAAGGGCAACTACGTCGAGCTGGTCGGCAAGGAGTCCGACACCAACGCCAGCGTGCGCTCCAAGGGCTTCGCCGACGTGATCTCCCAGTATCCGGACATGAAGCAGGTCGCCAAGGAGAGCGCCAACTGGGACCAGCAGGAGGCCTTCACCAAGATGGAGACCATCCTCCAGAAGAGCCGCGACATCCAGGGCGTCATCGCCGGCAACGACACCATGGCGCTCGGCGCGGTCGCGGCGCTCAAGGCCGCCGGGATCCTGGACAAGGTCACGGTCGTCGGCTTCGACGGCAGCCCCGACGCCATCGCCGCGGTCAAGGCGGGCGAGATGCACGCCACCGCCCTGCAGCCCGCCGCGCTCGGCGCCACCAGCGCCGTGGAGCAGGCCGACCAGTTCATCAAGACCGGAAAGACCGGCAAGGAGGAGAAGCAGTCCATCGACTGCGAGCTCGTCACCAAGGACAACGCCGACGAGTTCGGCGTCTTCGCCAGGAAGTGACCTGCCGGGAGTCGCGGCCCCTGATCAGTCACCTATTCTGAGGTAGACGTTCCGATGTGAATAGAAATTCGCAGTAGAGGGGTGGTGCGCGGTGGTCCCGAACCCGGCAGGCAGGAGCGACTCGGCCAAGGATCATCTGCGCCTGCTGGCGCGGGTGGCGCGCATGTATCACGAGCAGGGCCTGCGCCAGCCCGAGATCGCCGCCGCGCTCAACATCTCCCAGCCGCGCGTGTCCCGCCTGCTCAAGGAGGCGGTCACGCGCGGCATGGTCCGCACCGTGGTCACCCTCCCCGACGGCGTGCACACCGAGCTGGAGGAGGAGCTCCAGCGCCGCTACAACCTGCGCGACGCCGTCGTGGTCGACGTCGAGGAGTTCCAGGACGACGTCATCCCGCCGCTGGCCTCGGCCGCGGCCAGCTATCTCGGCGTCACCTTCACCGGCGGCGACGTGGTCGGCATCTCCTCCTGGAGCGAGACCCTGCTCGCCACCGTCGAACGCATGCCGCAGAAGAACTCCCAGGTCGCCGACCGCGTCATGCAGCTCGTCGGGGGTGTCGGCAGCCCCGAGGCCCAGGTGCACGCCACCCGCCTGGTGGCGCGCCTGGCCAACCTCACCAACGGCCGTCCCGTCTTCGTGCCCCTGCCCGGAGTGGTCGCGACCACCGCCATCCGCGACGCGCTCCTCCAGGACCCCACCGTGATCGACGTCCAGGCGCAGTGGAACGATCTGACCGTCGTCCTGGTCGGCATCGGCAGCCTGGAGCCGTCGCCCCTCCTGCTCAGCAGCGGCAACGCCGTCAGCCACGCCGACCAGGAGGAGCTGCGCGCCCTCGGCGCCGTCGGGGACGTGTGCCTGCACTTCTTCGACGCCTCGGGCAAGCCCGTCGACTCCGGCTTCGACCAGCGGGTCATCGGCATCGACGCGCCGACCTTCCGCGCCGTGCCCCGCAGGGTGGGGGTGGCGGGCGGCATGCGCAAGGCGTCCGCCGTCAAGGCCGCGATCGAGGGCGGCTGGGTGAACATCCTCATCACCGACCTGCACGTGGCCCGCCATCTGGCGTCGAACTGATCGACGCGCCGACCTTCCGTGCGGGGTGTCAGCAGTGGCCGGGGCCGCACCTGGCGACGATCTCGGCCATCGCGCCGCGGAAGTGCGTACGATCCTCCTCCGCCAGCGGTGCGAGGAGACCTTCCATCTCCGCCCGCAGCTCGGTGTAGAACGCGACGGCCGCTCGGCGGCCCTCGTCGGTCAGCGTCACCTGGACGGCCCGGCGGTCCCCGGGCACGGATGACCGCAAGGCCAGGCCGCGTCGTTCGGCCCGGTTCATCAGCCCGGTGAGCGCGGCCTTCTCCACCCCGAAGCAGCCGGCCAGCTCCGCCATGCCCCTGGGGCCGCCGAGCAGCACGCACAGGAGCCTGGCCTGGACGGGGGTCAGCTCGTGGCGCTCGGACACGCGCTGGTAGACCGTCTGGACCAGGCCGCTGAGCCGGACCAGCCCGGTGGCCGCGTCCATCGGTGCGCCGTCCGGGCCGGCGCCCAGCCCCTTCAGCGCGGTCTCCCGCCCCGTGTTGTTCACCCCCTTACTGTATATGGCGAATATAGTTAATTATGCGTACAGTACGCTTAGTTAACTTTTCGCCCTTGGAGGCCTCATGAGCTTCGACACCCCCGTCGGCACCCGCGGCGCCCGGCTGCCGGCCGGACGGCTGTTCCGATGGTTCAACAAGCTGGCCGCGCGGCGGATCCGCCGCAAGGGTGGCCAGATGATGGGCCTCAACGCCCTGGTCCTCACCACCGTCGGCGCCAAGAGCGGGCTGGAGCGCACCACTCCTGTGGGCTGGTTCCCCGGCGACGGCGGCAGCCGGCTGATCGTGGCCTCGGCGGGCGGGGCGGCAGGCAACCCGTCCTGGTACTACAACCTCGCCGCCCACCCCGACCAGGTCCGCATCGAGGTCGACGGCCGCACGGTGGACGTGGTCGCCGAGCAGCTCCACGGGGCGGAGCGCACGGAGGCCTGGCAGCGGATCACCAAGGCGGCACCCAGGTTCGCGCAGTACCAGGAGAAGACCGACCGGCAACTGCCGATCATCCGCCTGCGTCAGAAGCACTCCCAGGCCTGACGCCCTCACCTGGGCGGCCCGCGTCTGCGCCGGATCGGCCGAAAGCACGGTCGCCGACCGCGGGACACGACTTGTGGCCGATACCGGCACCGGGCCGCAGCTGAAGGATGAGGCCCATGCCCCACGAAGATCACGCTCCCGGACTGAACGCCGGCGATCCCCGCACCTCCTCCGCCCCGCGCCGAGGCGACGGCCCGGCAGGCCCCGGCCGGGCGCGGATCGCCGCGCTCGACGTCCTGCGCGGGTTCACGCTGTGCGAGATCCTGCTCGCCAACATCCAGCTGATAGCCAATGACAGCACCGCCGTCGCGACGCAGCCCATGGGCGACTGGGACCCCTGGCTCGGCCTCCCGACCTTCTCCCTGCTGTTCGGCATCGGGTTCTCGCTGCTGCTGGACTCCGCCGCGAACCGCGTCCCGCGCCCGCGGCTGATCCTGCTGCGCAGGCTCGCGGCACTGCTCGCGATCGGCCTCGCGCACATGCTGCTGTGGCCGGGCGAGATCCTGACCAAGTACGCCGTCGTCGGCATGCTGGTGCTGCTGCCCTCGACCTGGCTGCCGCGGTGGGCCGTGGCCGGTCTCGCCGCCGTACTCGTCCCGGCGGCGCTGCTCTCCGGCGGGGGCGGGCCGCTGCTCATCGCCGGGCTGTTCCTGCTGGGCTCGGCACTGGTCCGCTACGGGGTGGTCGAGCGGATCGAGCGGTCCACCCGAGGGCCGCTCCTGCTGGGCCTGGCCTTCGCGGCGGGGACGGCCTGTGCCCGGTGGGTCCAGGCCGGCGTGCAGGCCGGGGCGGACGCGGCGCAGCCGTCCTTCACCTCCAGCCTGGCCGACCTGCTGCTCACCGGCGTGTACGTGTGCGCCCTGCTGGTGCTGCTCAGAACGCCGCTGCGACCGGTGCTGCGGGTGGTCTTCGCGCCGCTGGGCCGGATGGCGCTGACCAACTACCTGACCGCCACCGTCCTCGTCCTGGCCGCCGGTCACCTCCTCGGCCTGCCGATCGGCCGATCCCTGACGGCGGCGTACCTGACCGCGGGAGCCATCCTCGCAGTCCAGTGGCTGTTGTCCACCCTCTGGCTGCGCCGCTACCGCCAAGGCCCCCTCGAGTGGCTCTGGCGCTGGGCCACCTGGGCCCGCCGCCCTGCCCTGCGTACCGCCGCCGGCTGATCAGGCCGGGCTGTCACCGACGGAGGTGGGCGCCGCGAGGCTCCCCGGGGACCGGCCTACCGTCGTGGAGGCGAAATAGTCCACTCACCTACCGACATATGATCTTTTCGATTGATATTTGCCCGACTGTCGGAAAGGCCTCCATGACCCACCACCTCAGTCGGCGGTCCGCCCTGCTGGGCGCCGCGACCGTGGCCGGTCTCGCCCTGTGGGACAAGCCGGCCAAGGCGGCCGGCGCCGCCGCGTTCGACGCCGCGCGTGAGCGATGGGTGAGCCTGCTGGCCGGTGGGTCGTACGACGCCGCGTACGCGGCCAAAACGGAGGCGGTCGAGGGCTCGGCCAACGCGGTGCTGCGCAAGCTGAAGCCCACCGCCGGCCGCCCGAGCCTGTGGCCCGACCTGCCGCTCGGGGACCCCAGGACGGGCAACTTCAACCGCGCCTACAACCGCATGCGCACATTGGCGCTGGGCTGGGCCACGCCGGGCACCGCCATGCACCACGACGGGCAGGTCGCCGAGACCGCGGTCAGGGCGCTGGACTTCCTGTACGAGCACGCCTACCACGAGGGGCTCGACCGGCGGGGCAGCAACTGGTACTGGTGGGAGATCGGCGTCCCTCGCGCGCTGACCGACACCTGCGCCCTGCTCTACGACGGCCTGCCCAAGGACCGTCTCGACCGCTGGCTGCGCCCGTTGCGCCGCTGGTGCCCCAACCCGGAGCGCCGCGTCAGCCACCCCGGCGTCGTCGAGACCGGCGCCAACCGGGCGAGCAAGGCCATGGCGGTGGCGATGCGCGGACTGCTCACGCACGACGCCCGCCTCATCAAGCGGGCCAAGAACGCGGTCTCCGACCTGCTGCGGCCGACCAGGGGGCCGGGCGACGGCTTCTACCGCGACGGGTCGTTCATCCAGCACGACGTGTACCCCTACAACGGCAGCTACGGCGTGGACTACCTGGAGAGCGTGGCCGAGCTGATCGCCATGCTCGCGGGGTCGCCGTGGGAGATCACGGGGATCGGGAACGTCTACGACCTCGTGGATCGCTCGTTCACGCCGTTCATCTTCGACGGGCTGATGATGGACTGCGTACGCGGCCGGCAGATCTCGGTGCAGGGCCACCGCGACTACCACTCGGGGCAGAAGGCCGTCGAGGCCATCCTCACCCTGCTGGAGGCGGCGCCCGAGCCCTATGCCCGGCGCTGGCGGCCGCTGGTGAAGGGCTGGCTCACCCGGAACCAGGTGATCCCGTACGACACGCTCGCACCGTTGGGGAGCATCGCAGGGGCCAGGGCCCTGCTGGAGGACCCGTCGGTGCCGGTCGGCCCGCGCACGACGGGCACGTACGTCTTCGCCGACATGGACCGGGTCGTGCACCGCCGTCCCACCTGGGCGTACGCGATCGCGATGAGCTCGGAGCGCATCGGCGCGGCCGAGGCCATGAACCGGGAGAACCTGCACGGCTGGTACACCGGCGACGGCATGACCTACCTCTACACCGGCGACCTCACCCACTGGAACGACGACCTGTGGCCCACGATCGACCCGTACCGGCTGCCGGGCACGACGGTCGACACCCGCAGGCGCGCCGAGCTCAAGCACGGCAAGCGCCGCCTGCCCCCCACACCGTGGGCGGGCGGCGTGGCCCTCGACGGCGAGTACGGCGTGGCCGCCATGAAGCTGATCGCCGACGGCTCCTCGCTGCGGGCCAAGAAGGCGTGGTTCCTGCTCGACGACGCGGTGATCGCCCTCGGCACCGGCATCGCCGCCTCCGACGGCCGCCGCGTCGAGACCATCGTGGAGAACCGCAACACCCACGACCGGCATCCGCCGCTGACCCAGGGCGACGGCTGGGTCCACCTGTCCGGGGTGGCCGGATACGCGCTGCTCGACGGCGCGGAAGCGAAGGTGATCCGCAAGAAGCGCACCGGCCGCTGGCGGGACATCGACAAGGGCGCCACCACCGGAGGCGACGGGACCCCCGTCACCAGGCACTACACGACGATCCTGGTCGACCACGGCGTCGATCCGCGCAAGGCGCGCTACGCCTATGCCGTGCTGCCCGACGCCTCCGTCACCCAGACCGCGGCCTACCGCGGGCGGGTCGAGATCCTCGCCAACTCCGGAGCGGTGCAGGCCATCTCCCGCGACAGCGTGCTCGCCGCCGTCTTCTGGCGCGCGGCGACGGTCGAGACCGCGTATGGTCCGCTCGCCGCCGACGGCCCGTGCACGCTGCTGGTCCGCCGCGACAGCCGGCAGGTACGGCTCGCGGTCTCCGACCCGTCCAGGACCGCCGACGAGGTGAAGATCACGCTGCCCTGGCCGGTGAAATCGGTCAAGGAGAGCGACCGCAGCGTGCGCAAGGCCAAGGAAGCGGTCAAGGTGGAGGTCGGGGGCAGCCGCGGGCACGCCCACACCGCGGTGGTGCGCGTCTGAACCCCGCGCATCGGGTAACAGCCGGCCGGGCCCCTCTCAGGTCGCCGAGCGACTCGCGAGCCGGGTGAGGCGATCGCGCGGCCCGGCGGTGGGCCCTACCCGGCCGGGCCCTGTCTCGGCGCCGCACGGACGTGCGTGCGTTCGCCTTGTTTGCCGATGAGGCTCAGGAACTCGACGGGACCGGCGCCGGTGGCCCCGAACCAGTGGGGAGTGCGCGTGTCGAACTCCGCCGCCTCCCCGGGCCTGAGGATGAGGTCGTGTTCGCCGAGGACGAGGCGGAGCGTTCCGTTGAGGACGTAGACCCAGTCGTAACCCTCGTGGGTGCGCAGGTCGGGTTCGGCGTCGTCGGTTCCGGCCGGGAGGACGAACTTGTAGGCCTGGATCCCGCCGGGCCTCCGGGTCAGCGGCAGGATGACCGAGCCGTCGCCGCACGGGATGGGCCGCAGGTGGATGCGGGGGTCGCCGGTCGGCGGCGCATCGACGAGCTCGTCGAGCGTGACCCCGTAGGCGCGGGCGAGCGGGAGCAGCTGCTCGAGCGTGGGACGTCGCAGGCCCGCCTCCAGCCGGGACAGGGTGCTGGTGGAGATGCCGGTCTCCGCCGCGAGGTCGGCGAGCGTGACTTCCCGATGCAGCCGAAGGCGTTTCAACCTCGGCCCGACGGCGTCAAGGGTGCGGTCCGTGGCTTCGTCCATCCCGCCATTTTGCCATTCGGCAACAAGGTTTGCACATCTGCCTCCTCCATCAGCACCATGGCGAACGAAACGCGCCAACGAGGAGGACGGACGACCTATGACGTACGGATTCGACAAGGACTTCTGGGAGCGGCACTGGCGAGAGGGACGAGCCGGTGGCGCCGGGTCCATGGGCGGCAACCCGCCGAACCCGTACCTCGCTCGTGAGACCGGCGACCTGGCACCGGGCACGGCACTGGACGCGGGGTGCGGCGGTGGTGCGGAGGCGATCTGGCTCGCCTCCCGCGGCTGGCAGGTCACCGCGGCCGACATCTCGTCCGAGGCCCTTGCCCGCGCCGCCGAGCGCGCGGCGGCGAGCGGGGCCCGCGAGCGCTTGCGGTGGGTCGAGGCGGATCTGAGCGTCTGGACCCCAGGCGCCCGGTTCGACCTGGTCATGACGCACTACGCCCACCCGGCGATGCCCCAGCTGGAGTTCTACGACCGCATCGCCGGATGGGTGGCTCCCGGCGGCACGCTGCTCGTCGTGGGGCACCTGCACACCCACGGCTCCACCGGCCACGGGCACCACCCTCCCGCCGAGGCGTCGGCCACCGCCGCGTCCGTCACCGCGCGCCTCGACGGCACGGAGTGGGAGATCGTCACCGCCGAAGAGCACGTGCGCACGCTCACCGGCCACGGGGGCCGAGCGGCTTCCCTCCACGACGTCGTCGTGCGCGCCACCCGACGCCCGTAGTCACACCGTCCGGCAGCGCCGGGGCCCACGGCTCCGGCGCCGACTCCGCCTGCCCTCTCGAAAGGAATCCCATGAGCACGAGCCGGTCCGCAGACGCGGCAGCCCCCGACCCGACCGTCCAGGACCCACGACAACGACGGACGATCCTGGTCGCGGTCTGCGTCGCGCTCATGGCGGTCATCGCTTCGGTGTCCGGGCTGAACGTCGCCCAGCCCGAGCTCACCGCCGCCTTCGACGCCTCGCAGACCGAGGTCCTGTGGTTCATCAACAGCTACACCATCACGCTGGCCGCGTTGCTGCTGCCGCTCGGCGCGCTGGGCGACCGGTGGGGCCGCAGGCCGGTGCTGCTCGCCGGCCTGGTCGTCTTCGGCGCGGCGAGTGCGGCGGCCGGCCTAGCCACGTCGTCCGAGATCATGCTCGCCGCGCGCTTCCTGGGCGGCGTGGGGGCGGCGATGATCATGCCGGTCACCCTCGCCGTCATCACCTCGACCTTCCCGGACGGGGAACGCTCCAAGGCGATCGGCGTGTGGACCGGCGTCGCCGGCGGCGGAGGCATCCTGGGGATGTACCTGTCGGCCGTCCTGGTCGACCTGGCGAGCTGGCGGTGGCTCTTCGTCCTGCCGGTCGTGCTCGTCGCCGTCGCCGTCGTCATGGCGCTGCGATCGGTCCCGAACTCGCGCGAGGTGGCGGGGCACGGGTTCGACGCCGTCGGCGCGCTGTCGTCCGTGGTCGCGGTGGTCGGGCTCGTCTTCTTCCTGCACGAGGGCCCCGACCGAGGCTGGACCGCGCCCGCGACGCTCCTGAGCCTCCTCGTCGGCGTCGTCGCCGCTGCCGGATTCGTGGCGTGGGAGCTGCGCCGGCCGGCTCCGCTCCTCGACGTTCGCCTGTTCCGGGAGCGGGGTCTCGCGAGCGGTTCGGTGTCGCTCCTGACGGTCTTCGGCGTGCAGGCAGGGATCTTCGTGGTCCTCTTCCCGTACTTCCAGGCGGTGCTCGGCTGGTCCGGCCTCCGCTCCACCCTGGCGCTCATGCCGATGGCGGTGCTGATGATGTTCGCCTCCGGCCTCGCCCCGCGGGTGGCCGCGCGCATCGGCAGCCGCTCGACGATGGCCTCGGGGATCCTCCTGGGCGGCTCGGGGCTGGTCCTCATGGCCACCTTCGTCTCCGTCGACGGCGGCTACCCCTCGATCCTGCCCGGCATGCTCGCCATGGGAGTCGGCATGGGCCTGACGATGACGCCCTCCACCGAGGCCATCACCACCGCCCTGCCGCGTGCGCGTCAAGGTGTCGCGTCCGCCCTCAACGACGTCACCCGGGAGTTCGGCACCTCGCTCGGTGTCGCGCTGCTCGGAGCGGTCCTGACCGCCGGCTACCGGGCCGCCCTCGACACCCGGCTCGACGGCGTCCCCGTCGCCGCCGCCGGCACCGCCCGCGAGGGCATCGCCAACGCCCTCACGGCCGCCGACGGGCTCGGCCCCCAGGCGCGGGAGCTGGCCCGGGCCGCCCAGGAGTCCTTCGTCGACGGCTGGCAGCAGGCCATGTGGGCGGGCGCCGTCGTCATGGCGGTCCTGTTCGTCTATGTTCTCGCGCGAGCGCCCCGGGAGTCCGGCTCGAACCCACGCACGTGAGTTCCGCGGCCGGCCGGGTCTTTGTTGTAACGTGATTACACGCGTTGGTTACGCGTGTAAACGCCTTGCCGCACCCGTCCTCCGCTGGAAGGACCGGCACGTGCCCGACCCCCATCCGCACATCCGCCCGGGCCGCCTACGCCGGGCACGAGGTCCGGGTCACCACCGTGGCCGACCCCCGGCACGCGCGGGTGGCGTTCCGCGTGGAGTCGGACCTGCTGGCCACCGGCCAGGCCGCCGTCGCCGTGCGCTTCCCGTACGCGAGCGACGGCTTCTTCGACACCTCCGGCTGGAGCGCGCCGGACCGGCACGCCACCACGCTCCACCCGCTGGACGAGCACGCCTGCCGCTTCAGCCGCATCCTCGACGACACCACCTACGCCACGCGCCTGGAAGGGGAGGTCAACGCCGCCGCCGAGCCGCACACGTTCGAGCTGGCCACCTCGGCCGGCGTGCTGGAACTCGTGGCCGCCTTCGCTCCGGGCGGCGTGCTCGGGCGCGGGGAGTTCACCACGATCGAGGGCGCCGCGATCTCCTGGTGGCGCCAGTTCTGGACCTCCGGCGCCGCCGTCGACTTCGCCGGGAGCACCGATCCGCGCGCGGCAGAGCTGGAACGCCGGGTCGTGCTGTCGCAGTACCTCACCGCGGTCAACTGCTCCGGCACCATGCCGCCCCAGGAGACCGGTCTGATCACCGACTCCTGGCAGGGCAAGTTCCACCTGGAGATGCACTTCTGGCACGCCGCCCACTTCGCCGCCTGGGGCCGCCCCGAACTGCTGGAACGCAGCCTCGGCTGGTACCTGTCCATCCTCGATGTCGCCCGCGGGACCGCGCGCCGCCAGCACTACGAGGGTGCCCGCTGGCCCAAGCACGTCGGCCCGGACGGCCGCGAGAGCCCGTCGGACATCGGCTCCCTGCTCATCTGGCAGCAGCCCCACCTCCTCTACCTCCTCGAACTGCTGCACCGCTGCGGCAGGACCTCGCTGGTGGCGCGGTTCGCCGAACTGGTCGAGGAGACGGCGGCGTTCATGGCCTCCTTCGTCGAGGAGCGCGACGGCGTCCACCACCTGCCCGCCCCGCTCGTGCCCGCCCAGGAGCATCCTGCCCCTCTACCTGCCCGCCAACGGCGCCCTCCTCACCGCCGTCTCCCTCATGACCGCCGGCTGGGACGGCGCGGACGCCGACTGCCCCGGCTTCCCCCGCGACGGGAGCTGGACAGTCCGGCACGAGGGCTTCCAGGTGTGGCCATGACCGCCGCCGCCGGCCCCGATGGGCGGGATCCGGCCCGTACGCCCGGCCCGGCGGATTCCGCGGCTTCGACCACCTGGCACCCCGGCCCGTACGCTCCCAGGACGCGAAGTGCCGCGGCGCGCCCGCCGCCCTCCGACGATCAGCGGCCCTCTGACGAAAGGCACCTTCGATGTCCCGCTCGCCCCTGGACTTCTACGCCGACCCCGACTCGGGCGCCTGGGAGGAGATCGGCTTCGACCCCTACCCGGCCGGCCGCCCGCCCGCCGCCGTGCCCCTGGCGGATGGGCGCGCCGCACCGCAGGCTGTCCGGCGGCCAGCACCAGGCCGGCACCGCACGCATGTCCGACTCGCCCCGGTACGGTGCCACCGACCGCCACGGCAAGCTCTGGGGAACCGACCGCGTCCACATCGCCGACGCCAGCCTCCACGTCACCAACGGCGGCGCCAACCCCGTCCTGACCATCATGGCCCTCGCCTGGCGCACCGCCACCCACGCGGCGGCCGCCGGCTGACCGATCACCTCCACGGAAAGTGCCCGCCGGGTGTCCATTCGCGTCACACTCATTCGTCGTTGAGAAAGAAGGAGGTTGCCGATGAAATTCGCACTACTGCTCTTCGACCCCGAGAACTACTGGGACTCCGTCTCGGAGGAAGAGATGGGAGCGGCGCTGGCCGAGCATGCGGCTTTCGCTCAGTACCTGCAGAAGCAGGGCATCGCGTTCTCGGGGGAGGCCCTGAAGCCGGCGAAGGAGGCCAGATCGCTGCGCCCGTCCGACCGGGGCCCGGTCTCGGCCGACGGACCCTTCGTGACGCTGAGGCAGGACCTGGCCGGCTTCTACCTCATAGAATGCGCGGACCTGGACGAGGCCGAGGAGATCGCCCGTCACTGCCCCTTGGGCGCGGGCATCGAGATCCGCCCTGTCTGGGATGCGCCGTCCTGACCGGGCCGGCCCCCGCGGTGCTCCGGCGCGTATCCGTCCCGGGTGGCTCGGTGCTCAGGTGGATGAGCGCTGGATGACGTGGGGATTGGTCGATGCGTCGGCCGAGACGCCGGTGTGATGGGCGGCCTGCCCCGCGCCGGCCAGGCTGGTGACGATCGTCTCGGCCCGGTGCCGGGCCACGTCGTGCAGGTCCCAGCAGACGGTGGTGAGCGGCGGAGCCGCCAGGCGCGCTGCGGGGATGTCGTCCGCTCCGACGACGGCCATGTCGCCGGGGACGGTGAGCCCGTGTTCGTGCAGGCCAGCGAGCACGGCGAGCGCGGTCTCGTCGTTGAAGGCGCACACGCCGGTCACCGCCTGTTCACGCCAGGCGCTGATGGCCTGCGCGGCGCTGGCGATCTCCAGATGCACGGTCACCGTCACGGGAGGCTCGAGCCCGGCGCTCGCACAAGCGTCGGTGGCGCCTTGCAGGCGTTCGCCGGCCATGTGCCGGAAGGCGGGATGGCCGGGCAGGGCGTAGCCGAGGCGTCGGTGGCCACGGCTGATGAGGTGTTCGGCCTGCAGGCGGCCGACGTGCCGCATCGGGGCGGCGCCCTCGGTCTCGGAGGGCAGCACGAGATCGGCGCCGGCGCGGTGCAGGGCCTGGACGGTGTCCTGGTCGAACGACGAGAAGCCGACGACCACGGAGGCGTCGACGGCCGCGCACACGTCGGGCAGCGGCCGGCCGTGCGCCGCGGCGAGATGGGTGACCAGCGTCAGGCCGTGCGCAGCCAGCGCGGTGGCGAGCTCTTCGACGAAGCGGCTGATGCCCGCTCCGATGGGCAGGTCGGGGATGGCCAGGAGGACGACGTCGCTGCGCCCGGCCGCCAGGGAGCGGGCGGAGGCGTGCGGGCGGTAGTCCAGGTCGCGGGCGGCCTCCAGGACACGGCGCCGGTTCTCCTCGGTGATGCGCATCCCAGGCTTGTCGTTGAGCACGAAGCTCACGGTCGCGCGGGAGACGCCGGCGGCCCGGGCGACGTCGGAACTGGTGATCCGCTTGACGGGCATGCGGTCCTCTCATCGATCGCACGGGTGCCGAATTCAGCACCCATCGAAGGACCTGTTCGCTAACGCGCGTAATCGGAGGTCAGTCCGACGCGAGCGTCCCGTCGCCGAGCCGCACGACCATGCCGTGCCCGTGGTCCGCGGACCACAGCGCCGTGGGAACAGGTGCGGGAGCTCGCCCCGCAGAGCGGGCGGCACGACCTGCCGGGCACCTCCTCCGACCGAACCGGGCACGGCACGCCCTGCCGTGCGCGCTCGACCGGGGCGACCGGCGAGCCGCCGGCCTCGCCGGTGATCACAGAGGCCCTGTCCGGACAGAGGTGCTCAGGAACCGCAGGCTGGGGCGGCCCGTTGCAGAGGCGATGATCTCGGCCCGCACGTGGTAGACGCGCTCCACCGTGTCCTCGGTGAGGACCTGCCCGGGAGGACCCGCGGCGATGAGCCGCCCTTCGTGCAGCAGCAGGAGGTGGTCGCAGTACTGCGCGGCCAGGTTGAGATCGTGCAGGGCGGTGACGACGGTGACCGGGGTCGTGGCGAGCAGGTCCAGCAGGGCGAGCTGGTGGGCGATGTCGAGGTGGTTGGTGGGCTCGTCCAGCAGCAGTTCGGTGGGTTCCTGGGCGAGCGCGCGGGCGATGTTCACCCGCTGGCGTTCGCCGCCGGAGAGGGTGGACCAGCGGCGGCGTTCCAGAGCGGCCAGGCCGCATCGCCGCAGGGCGCGGCGGGCGTGCGAGAGGTCCCCCGCGCCGGCGGAGGCCGCCAGCCGGCCGCGATGCGGGATGCGCCCGAGCAGCACCACGTCGAGCACGGTCAGCTCCACGTCGGTGCTCACCTCCTGGGCGACCACCGCCATGCGGCGCGCGACCTCGCGCCGCGGCAGGCGGTTCAGGTCGTGGCCGTCGAGCAGGACCGCGCCGCCGTGCGGTCGCAGCAGCCCGGCGAGCAGCCGCAGGAAGGTGGATTTGCCCGAGCCGTTCGGGCCGAGCAACCCCGTGAGGCCGCCGGGGGTGATGTCGACGGTGATCCCGTCGACGACGGGCCGGCCCTGAGCCGTCCACGTGACGTCATGGGCGTGGAAGGTCATGCCGGCGTCTCCTTTCTCCGCCGCATGATGACCGCGAAGGCGGGCACGCCGATCAGTGCCGTCAGTACGCCGACGGGGATCTCACGAGGCGCGAACGCGGTGCGGGCGACGGTGTCGGCGGCGAGCAGGAAGACGCCTCCGTACAGGGCGCAGGCGGGCAGCAGCGCATGGTGGCGGCTGCCGGTCAGGGCGCGTACGGCATGCGGGACGATCAGGCCGACGAAGCCGATCGCGCCGCTCGCCGCGACCAGCACCGCCGTGGTGAGCGCGGTGACCGTGAAGAGGATCAGCTCCGTCCTGGCCGGGGCGATGCCCAGCGACGCGGCGGCCTCCCTGCCGAAGGTGAACGCGTCGAGCGCGGAGGAGGCCAGCCCGCAGGCGAGCATCCCCGTCACCGCGACGACGGCGCACAGGGCCACGCTCGTCCAGCTCGCCGAGGCCAGCGAGCCCAGCAGCCAGAAGGTGACCCCGCGGGTGCTCTGCGCGTCCGCCGCCCAGACCACGACGAGGCTCGTCAACGCACTGAACAGCTGCGAGACCACGACCCCGGCCAGCACGACCCGGACCGCGCTGCCCGATCCCCGGCCGATGACGGCCAGCACGCAGCAGAAGGCCAGCAGGCTGCCGCCGAAGGCCCCCGCCGACAGGGCCGCGGCACCGGCGCCGAGGCCCAGGACGAGCACGGCCACGGCCCCGGTGGAGGCGCCGGAGGAGATCCCCAGCAGGTACGGATCGGCCAGCGGGTTACGGGTCAGCGCCTGCAGCACGGCCCCGCACACCGACAGGCCCGCACCCACCAGCACGACCAGCAGCACTCTGGGCAGGCGTAACTCCCAGATGATGCCGTCGTCCAGCGGCGCGAGCCGCTCCACGGGCAGGCCGGCATGGGCCGCGACCGTCCGCAGCACGTCGGCGGGAGACAGCCCCGCCGCCCCCACCACGGAGGCGGCCGCGATCGACAGCACCAGGAGCAGCAGGCCCCCGGCGATCGCGAGGGCCGTACCGCGCCTGCTCATCGCCTGGCGAAGACGACGTAGTCGTCCAGGTACTGCCAGACGGTCCCCACCTCGGTGAAGCCGGCGGTCCGCAGGGCGGCGTGGTGGAAGGCCAGCGGAGCCAGCGGCTGAGGCGGACGGTCGGCGAACCGCCGCTCGCGTTCGGCGATCCGCTCGGCGAGGTCGGGCAGTCGCGCGGCCAGGGTCCACCATTCGTCCCAGGTGCCGGCCCCCGCGGCGAAGGCGGCTCTCTGCACCTGCTCGTCGTGGCGGGCCGACACCTCGGCGAGGGTGGGGTGCTCGGGCCCGAAGCGGAGGTGGTCGGCGTTGAGCAGGACCGCGCCGGGCGGGAGGATCGCGGCCAGCTCGGTGTAGACGCCGAGCAACTGCCGAGGGGACAGCCAGTGCAGCGCGGTCGAGGTCAGGACGGCGTCGAACTGCCACGGGGTGAAGCGCCGGCTCCATCCGGGGTCGGCCAGGTCGGCGTCGATCACCGTCGCGCGGTCACCGTACTCGCCGAGCACGGTTTCGGCGAGGTGCGTCAGCACGGGGTCGTAGTCGGTGGCGATCACCCGGGACCCGGGCAGTTCGGCGAGCACCCGGTCCGCGATCGAGCCCGGACCGCAGGCCAGGTCCAGGACGGTCGGTCCGGCGGGGGAGTGCAGGCGAAGGACGTCCAGCATGACCTCGAAGCGGTTCTCGCGGTGCGCGACGTAGGCGCTCTGCTGCTCCTCCCAGCGGGCCAGCAGGTCACGAGGGGACAGAGAGGTCGTGGGGGCGGTCAAGGGGGATCTCCTATCGGTGGTGCATTCAGCTGTACAGGCGGGCCAGGCCCTGGCCGACCTGCTCGACGGCGGTGACGCTGCGGATGGACGGGTCCATGGAGGAGCCGGGGACGACGATGAAGCGGTCGTTCCTGACCGCTGAGAGCTTGGAGGCGACGGGGTCCGCGCGCAGGAAGCGCTTCTTGGCCTCGGCGCTGTCGCCGTCGCCGCCGCGGGTGAGGTCGGCGAGCACGATCACGTCGGGGTCGCGGGCGGCGATCTCCTCCCAGTTGCCCTCCGGCCATTGCTGCTTGACGTCGGCGAAGGCGTTGCGCGCCCCCAGCAGCTTGGTGATGGTGCCGGGCAGGCCGGGGTCCCCGGCGATGGCGGGGGCTTTGGTGCCGGAGTAGTACCACATGACGTCGGCGTCGAGATCCTGCGGCGCCGAGCGCTCGGCCTCCGCCAGCCGCCGCCTCAGGTCGGCGACCACGGCCTGTCCCCGCTCCCGCGCCCCGAAGACCGTGGCGATGTCGTCGATCTCCTTGAAGATCGCCTCGAACTCGGCCGTGGCGGGGATGAGCGCCTGATCCTCGCAGTCGTTGGACGACAGGTACGCGGGAACGCCGAGCTTGGCGAGGTCCTGCCGGGATCCGGCGGCCTCGGGGGCGTAGGCCGAGGCGCGCATGGAGTAGACGAAGTCGGGCTTCGTGGCCAGCAGCGCCTCGCGGCCCGGGTACTGCGCCGCGAGCACGGGCACCCGGGCGTATGGCTCCTTCAGCTCGGGCAGCACGGGGTCGGTCTGGTAGGCGGTGCCGGCCATGCGGTCGGCCAGTCCCAGGGCCAGCATGATCTCTGCCGCGTTCTGCTCCATGGCGACCGCCCGCCGGGGTGGGGCGGGGACCTCTAGCGTGAGCCCGCAACTCGCCAGCCGGGCCGCCGGAGGGGCGGAGGCGGGGGAGGCGGGTGCGGCCGCCGTACCGCTCGCGCAGGCGGTGACCAGGGTCAGCAGACCGGCCGCCACACCCCACCGAATGGAAATGGTTTTCATGTTCGCTGACCCTAGCACTGGCCAGGGTCTGTCGGTTCAGGTGGGTCAGGGGGGATGAGGCGTGTCCGTGCCGGCGCAGGGCCGGCGAGGTGCATCACGTGCCGGCTCCCCACAGCAGGGTGGCCGTGCCCAGTGCCGCCGCGTCGAGTACGGCGGCCAAGTCGGTGACGCCGATCCCGCGCAGCCGCATGGCGTCGTGCACGGCGCGGGCCTCGGTGACGATCACCGGCAGGAACCACAGCATCACGGCCGCCGAGACGCTGATCGCGCGGGGGACGCAGGCGGCCCGCAGGGCGGCGGTGGTCATGGGGTTTCCTTTCGGCGGAGTTGCCAGCCGCGGGCGCGGACGCGCTCGGTCCAGAAGCGTGCGTACGTGCCGGAGGCCGTGAGCAGGGCGTCGTGGTCGCCGTGTTCGGTGATCCGGCCCCGGTCGAGGACCAGGATGCGGTCGGCGGCGACCACGGTGGACAGGCGGTGGGCGACGACGATGACGGTGCGGTCGCGGGCCAGCTCGGCGATGGCGTCGGCGACGGCGGCCTCGTTGGCCGGGTCGAGCGCGGCGGTGGCCTCGTCGAGCAGCACAATGGGGGCGTCCTTGAGCAGGGCGCGGGCGATCGAGACGCGCTGTTTCTCGCCGCCGGACAGGGTGGAGCCGGCCTCGCCGACGCGGGTGTGCCAGCCGTCCGGGAGGCGTTCGACGACCTCGTCGAGGCGCGCGATGCGGGCCACCCGGTCCAGGTCGGCGTCGCTCGCGTCGGGGGCGGCCATGCGCAGGTTGTCGGCGATGGTGCCCTCGAACAGGTAGACGTCCTGGAAGACCTGGGCGGTCAGCCGGGAGACGCCGGCGCTGCCGAGCTCGCGGACGTCGCGGCCGCCGATGCGGATCGAGCCCTCGCCGACGTCGAAGAAGCGGCCGATGAGTTTGAGCAGCGTGCTCTTGCCGGAGCCCGACGGGCCCACGACGGCCGTGAAGCTGCCGGCGGGGATCGTGACGTCGATCCCGTGGAGGACGGCGGGGCCGTCGTCGTAGCCGAAGCGCACCCCGGACAGCTCGATGTCGATGCCGGCCGGTTCGGCGGGCTCGGCCGGCTCGGGCAGCGGCGGCACCGCCAGCAGCGCCCGCACCCTGCCGATGGCGTCGGCGTTGACCTGCACGGTGCCGGCGAGCTCGCCGAGTTGCGAGATCGGGTCGAGCATGCGCAGGGTCAGGATCATCAGGCCGATCATGACCGCGATGGTCATGGTGCCCTGCAGGGTGAGGACGACCGTGAGCGCGATGACGGCCGTGACCACCAGTTGCAGCGTGCCGAAGAACGCGATGAGCCCCCACGCCCCGCGGATCGTCAGCCGTGACTGCGAGCCCTGCTGGCGGACCAGGGACTCCTCCAGCGTGCCGAGCTCCGGCCGGTCCAGCACGCCGTAGGCGCGCAGGGTCGGCTGCCGACGGGCGTACTCGACGATGCGCGAGGCGCTGACGCCGATGTCGTGCTCGTAGTCGTCGTCGTTGCGCCGCACGATCACCATGAGCAGCCGCAGGGCGAGCGCGCACAGCGCCGCGCCGGCGGTGAAGGCCAGGCCGATCCGCCAGTCGAGCAGAAAGCTGCCGGCGATCATGGTTGCGGGCGCGGTGACGCCGACGACGACGTGGCGCAGCAGGTGGGCGGGGATGTTGGCGACGTCCATCGTGCCCTTGCCGAGCATGCGCCCGATCGGCCCGGTACGGTCGCCGCGGAACCAGCCGATCGGCAGCGCGGCGAGGTGGTTGCCGATGCGCTCGTGGAAGCTGGTCAGCACGTCGGTGCCGACGACGTACCCCAGGGACGTGCTCCACGCGAGCAGCGCGTGGTGGGCGGCGACTGCGACGGCGATGGCCCCCGCCCACGTCCCGAAGCGGCCCCAGTCGATCGGCGGACTGGTGAGGGCCGCCACGAGCGGGGCCACGAACAGGTAGCCCAGCCCCTGCAGGACGCCCTGCGCCGCCTGGGCCGCGAGCATGACGCGCAGGTGCCGGCGGCCGCGCTCGTCGAGCAGCTCGGACAGGTAGCGGATCATCGCGATCATCAGCGGGCCTCCAGCCTCTGTGTGGTGTCCTCGCGGGCGCGCTGGTCGTGCTGCCAAAGCCGCGCGTAAAGGCCCTGCCGGGCGAGCAGCTCCTCGTGGCGGCCCTGCTCGACCAGGCGGCCCTCGTCGAGGACGACGATCCGGTCCGCGCCGCGGACGGTGCTCAGCCGGTGCGCGATGACCAGCACGGTACGGCCGCGCGCGACCTCACTGAGCGCGTCCTGGATGCGGGCCTCGTTCTCCGGATCGGCGCTCGCGGTCGCCTCGTCGAGCACCAGCACCGGCCGGTCGGCCAGGATCGCCCGCGCGACACACACCCGCTGCCGCTCACCTCCGGACAGCTCCGCGTCCTCGCCCGCCACCGAGTCCAGCCCGCGTGGCAACTCGTCGAGGCGGTCCAGGATCTGCGCCTTGGCCGCCGCGGCGCGCACGGCCTCGTCGTCGGCGTCGGGGCGGGCCAGGCGGATGTTGTCGCGGATGCTCATGCGCAGCAGGGCCGGATCCTGGAAGACGAAGGCCACGTGCCGGTACAGCTCGGCGGGGTCGATGTCACGCAGGTCGACGCCGTACAGCTGCACGGAGCCCTGCTGCGGGTCGTCGAAGCGGGGCAGCAGCTTGGCCAGCGTGGACTTGCCGGACCCGGACGGGCCGACCAGCGCGGTGACCGTGCCCCGCGCCAGCTCGAGATCGACGCCGTCGAGCGCGACCGTGTCGCCGTAGGCGAACCGGACCCCGCGCAGACGGACCACCGGACCGGGAGCGCCGGGGTCGGGCACGACCGGGTTCGCCGGGAGCGGCAACTCCGGGGTGGCGAGCACCTCGCGGATGCCGCGCGCCACGCTGAGCGCCGTGACCAGCGGATGGATCGACATCATGACCGTCATCAGCCCCGCGGTGGTGACCGTCCCGAACACCAGGAACGCGATCAGGCTGGTCAGCGGCAGCTGTCCCGACGCGGTGAGCCCGCCTCCCACCGCGGCCATGACGACGAGCACGCTCGGCGGCGACAGCAGGATCTCGGCGAGGACCGAGGCCCTGGTGGTCGATCTCGCCCAGTCCAGGAAGAAGCGGGCGAAACTCCGGGACACCTCTTGGAACCGGCGGCCGGCCACCCCGGGCGTGCCGAAGGCCTTGACCACTCCGATGCCGTTGACGAACTCGACGGCGGCGCCGCTCAGCCGGGTCAGCCACGCCATGAACTCCGGATATTTCGTGCCCGCGCCGGCCATCGCGCGCTGGTACACGATCAGCCCGACGGCCAGCGGAAGCAGGCTGACCAGCGCCATCCGCCAGTCCACGGTGAGCAGATAGACGATCGAGACCGCCACGGGGACGGCGGCGGCCGTGATCTCCACCACGGAGTGGGCGATGAGCTGATGCAGCGCGGCGACGTCGTCCTCGACCGTCTTCTTCACGATCCCCGAGTTGCGGTCGGTGAACCAGCCGAGGGGCAGCCTGCGCAGCTTGCCGAGGAGCTCCCGGCGGATCCGGAACGACACCCGGATGTCGGCCAGATGCGTCAGCACCCCCGCGCCGAAGGTGCCGAACTGCTTGACGGCCAGGGCCGCGAGCGCCACGACGATGATCGGCCACACGTCCGTGTCCCCGTGCAGCAGCCGCCGGCTGATCTCGACGACGGCGATCAGCGGCGCCATCCCGGCGAGCGCGCTGATCCCGGTGAGGACACCACAGCCGATCAGGGTGGCGCGGGCCGGAGCCAGCACCGAAGGCGCCTCGCGCGCCGATGGGACCGTAGGAGCGGACATGCGTCACCTTTCGCCGCGAAGCTTTCAGATTTCGTCAAGCTCAGCAAATGATAATCATTATCAAGTGACTGCGTAACCCATTACAACGCCGACAATTCGCGGCGGGCGTCCGCCACGAGGGCGACGGCCAGTCCCGTGACGGCGAGGGCGACGGCGGGCACGACCGCGAGACGTGGCGCGGCGACCAGCAGTGGGGTGGCCTCGCTCACCATGCCGCCCCAGTCGGTGTCGGGAGGGGGCAGCCCGATGCCGAGGAAGCTGAGCGAGGTGACGGCGATCAGCGTACGGGCGAGGTCCGCGGTGGCGACGGTCAGCACGGGGCCGGCGATGTACGGTCCGATGGTGCGGCGCAGGAGGTAGAACGGGGACGCGCCGATGGCTCGTACGGCCACGACGTGGTCGGCGGAGGCAACCTGCCGGGTCGCCGTATGGGCGACCAGGCCGCAGCTCACCCAGCCGAGCGGCACGAGGGCGATCAGGACGGTCAGGTACCCGGGCCGCAGGACGCCCGCCAGCGCGAGCGCGAGTGTGAGCCCGGGCAGCGCGAGCGCGACGGTGGCGGCGAAGCGCAGCAGCCGGTCGGCCAGCCCGCCGGCCAGCCCGGCCGCGGTGCCGGCGATCGTGCCCAGTGCCGTGGTGACCGCGGTGATGGCGAAGGCCACCAGCAGGGAGGTGCGGCCGGCCGTGGCCGTTCTGGTGAGGAGGTCCCGGCCGAGCTGGTCGGTGCCGAGCCAGTGCCCGGGACCGGGCGGCAGCAGGGCCCGCCCCAGATCGGGCCGGCTCGGGTCGTACTCGGTCAGCATCGGCGTGAGCAGGCAGAACAGCACGACCAGCACGAACAGCGCGGCCCCGGCGCGGCCCCTCATCGGCGGCGCAGCCGCGGGTCGAGGGCCGCCAGGCACAGCTCGGTCAGCGCCAGGAGCAGGACCGTCGCGACCCCGATGACCAGCACGTACGCCTGCACGACGGGCAGGTCCCGCTGCCTGATCGCCGTCACGGCGAGCTGCCCCACGCCGGGCCAGGCGAACAGCGTCTCCACCACCACCGCCCCCGCCAGCAGCTCCGCCAGCACCAGGCTCCCGGCCGTGATCGCGTTCGGCGCGGCCACGCGCAGGGCATGGACGGCGACCGTACGCCGGCGCCGCAGCCCTTTGACGGCGGCGAGCTTGACGAACGGCAGCCGCAGGGCCCGCGCCAGGTCGGCCCGGAGCAGCCGCAGCAGGGTCGCGGCCCCGGCCAGGCCGAGGGTGAGCGCGGGCAGCACCACCGCGCCGGGACCTCCGTCGCCGCCCGTGGGGAGGACGCGCAAACCCACCGCCACCACGCTGATCAGCAGGATCCCCACGATGTAGGGAGGGATGCCGGCGATCGCCACCGTCACGAGAGCGAGGGCGCGGCCGTCGAGCGCCCGCGGCCGGAACGCGCCCCTGAGCGCGGCGAGCACCGCGAGCCCGACCGCGACGGCCGCCGCGGCGACCGCCAGCCGGAGCGTCGCCGGGAGCCGCGTGAGGATCTCGGCCGCCACCGGGGAGCGGTCGGCGTAGGAGCGGCCGAGGTCGCCGCGCAGCACGTCGCGCAACCACCGCAGGTATCGGCTGAACAGCGGCTGGTCGAGGCCGAGTTCGGCGCGCATTGCCGCGACGCCGGCCGCCGTCGGCTGGATGCCGCCCCGGCGCAGGATCTCCTCGGCCGGGTCGCCCGGCGCGAGCGAGGTCAGCAGGAAGACCAGCACCGACAGCGCCAGGAGCACGAGCAGCAGCTCCGCGCCGCGCCGCAGGAGGAGGGCCGTCACTTCCGGGGCGCCAGTTTGCCCAGGTCGACGATGTAGGCGACGTTCTGCGTCACCCCGCTGACCTTGGTGGTCGTCACGATGGGATTGTCCTGGTAGGCCAGCGCGACCATCGGGCGGTCGGTGGCCAGCAGCCGCTGGATCCGGTGGTACAGCTCGCGACGCGCGGCCGGGTCCGTCAGCGCCGCGGCCTGGTCGACCAGCTCGTCGAACCGGGCGTTGCGGTAGCCGAGCCCGCGTTCGACGTTCCAGGACGCGTCCGAGCGCAGGAACCGGCGGAACAGGTAGTCGGCGTCGCCGTTGGGCACGCTGTACGCGCTGAGGAAGAGGTCGTAGTCCCCGGCCTCCATCACGGACTTGGTGGCCTCCGCCACGGTCACCTTCGCGGGCAGGCCCACCTGCTCCAGGGAGACGCGCAGCACCTCGGCGATGTCGGTGTAGGGGAACTGGCCGGTCTCGGCCGACGAGATCAGGATGGTCACGGGCCCGGCCGGCGGCCCCGCCGCGGCCACCAGCTCGCGAGCCCTGCCGGGGTCATGAGCCGCCGTGATGCCGGGGTCGGCGAGGTCGCCGAAGGCCGGCGACAGGAACCCGGCACCCGCCTCGGCGGTGCCCGCCAGCAGCTTGGCGGCGATGGCCCGCCGGTCGACCGCCAGGTCGGCCGCCTCGCGCAGGCGGGCGTCGGAGAACGGCTTCCGCGAGGCGTTGAACGTCAGGTAGTGCGTGAGCACCGATGGGCTGCGGACGACCCGGAAGCCGCTGTCACCGGCGACCGCGGCGACCTGGCCCGGCAGCAGCGCGCCCTTGTCGATCAGCCCGTCGACCTCTCCGGCCCGTAACGCGGCGACCCGGGCGTTGGCGTCGGGGATCACCCGGACCACGATCTTGTCGTAGGCGGGGGCGGCGCCGTAGTAGTGCGGGTTGGCGGCGAGCACGGCCCGCTGCCCCTTGGCCCACTCCACCAGCGTGTACGGCCCCGTGCCCACGGGCTTGCCGGCGAATTCGCCCGAGGCGGCGAACGCCTTCGGCGACTGGATCATGCTGTAGAAGCCCGCCAGCCTGCCCGGCAGGTCGGCCACGGCCTCCTTCAGGTCGAACACCACCTTGCCGCCCTCGGCGCGGACGTCCGCCACCTTGCCGTACGCCGCCTCCATCCCGGCGTCGAGGCTGAAGAAGGCCGACTGGCGGGGCGCGATCCGCAGGAACCGCTCGACGTTGGCCACCGCCGCCTCGGCGGTCAGCGGTGTCCCGTCGCTGAAGCGCACGCCCTCGCGCAGCGTGAACGTCCAGCGCCGGCCCCCGTCCGCGACCGCCCAGGAGGCGGCCAGTGCCGGGACGGGCCGCAGCCGGTCGTCCACCGTCACCAGCGGCTCCCACACCCGTAACGTCTGGTGGGTGTAGTAGGGATCCGCGGGACCGGCGACGAGGTCGCGCGGGGCCGCCAAGGTGAGCTGCGTCCCGGCCTGCCCGGCGCCGGGCTCCTGGCCGCCGCACCCGGCGAGGGTCATCCCCAGGAGCGCCATCAACATGATCGTGGCTCGTCTTCGCACTGTGATCTCCCGCAGAGGTGGTGACCTGGCAAGCAAACGATAACCGTATTCATGCCACGGCCGCTCCCGCGGCGGCCGGCCGTCGTTCACTCGTACGGCCCTGCCGGTTGCTCGATGCCGGTCACGCTGGTGGCGGTCACAGCCGGGACCACATGGTCATCGGGTACCCAGTGCCGGTGACCGCTACCCACGAGTTCTCCGCGGGTGCGGGCGCGCCGTGGACGGCGACCTCCAGCGCGAGAGCGTCGGGCTTTGTGATGGGGTGCCGGCCCTGGCGGCGGTCGGTCCGGGCGCCGCCGTCACCCCGCCGTACGCGTCACCACGCTGATCGCCCCGTCCGCCGCCGCTCTCGACACGGGATGTTGCTGATCGGAACCGCCCTGCTGTGGCTCCTCCCGCCCCGGAGGACACGTGCGCCCGTCACCGGGCAGGCGGGGGACCCGCCACTTCTCCCGGCGCACCCGCTGAGACCTCTAAGCCTGTTTCCGGCCCACCATCTCGTTGATCCAGATGGGCGCGAACGGAGAGGTGCAGCCCGGGGAAGTCGGGTAGTCCTTCAGCACCTCCAGGCGCTCGCCGATGGCGAGGGCGCGGGCGCGGTGCTCGGCGTGCTCGATCCCGATCTGGGCCAGGCAGTGGTTCATCGCCCACTGGAGGCGATCCGGGGCGTCCTTCATCTCCGCCTCGATGACGTCGAGCAGCCCTGCGAGGTCGAGGCCCTCGGGCTTCTTCGCCACGCGTTCGGTGGTCAGCGCCCAGCCGGCACTCGCGACCACCGGATCCGGATCGGCGAACCAGGCCAGGCGCAGCTCTTCGGCGTGCGGATTCTTCTTCACCACGTAGTTCACGAGCCAGTCGTGCACCTTGGGCGCGCGCGCCGCGCGCACCATGGCGTCCAGCTCGTCGCGCGCGAAGGCCTTCGGGCGGCAGATCAGGAGCGCCAGCAGTCTCGCCGCGGTGTCATCGGTCTCCCAGAGCCGGTACGCGAGCTCCTGCTGCGTCTTCAGCCGCTTCGCGAGCGCGCGCAGCTTGCCGAGGTTCACGCCGTGATCGTCACCGTGTCTCTCGTTCACCTCGCGCATCTTCGGGTCCTCGAGTCCGGCCAGCTCGGCCATCACCTCGGCCACCGTCGTCCCGGTCAACGTGGTCTCGGCCACCTCAGCCTCCTGTCCATGACGTGCGAGATGCAGCCTACGACGGAAGCCGGCCTCCTGTCGTACGCGGCGATCCGGCGGCACCGTGCGCTGGGAGTTGATTTTGGATAATTGTCTGCTTTGTGAATTAGTGCGCAGAAGGCCGGGGGAAATTTCCCTAATGTCAGCGATACCGGACGACAAAGGGGCCTCATCCGAGCAGCCCCCAGTCTGGTAAGGGGAACGAGGACACCATTCGTATTCGCAACCTTCTCGCCGGCACCGCAGTGGCCGGGGCGCTGCTCGCAGGTGCCGGGGCGGCGCCCGCGGCCCAGGCCGACACCGCGACCACCACCCAGTCGAAGGCCGTCCAGGCCGGTCCGAAGCACAATTTCGGCCCCATCTACTCCAACGGCACCGAGAGCCTGGCCAAGGAGTCGTACTTCAGGGGGTACTGGCAAAAGCGCGGCGGCAACTACTACTTCTCCGGGGACCTGGGCGACCGGCACAACGGCGACGGCGACTACAGCTACGTCTGGTTCAAGTACTACGACAGCAGTGGCTTCCACAGGGACGTGTACCGGTCCGACGACCGCCGTCGTCACTTCGGGGAGATCCGCTTCAAGCGTGATCTCAAGATTCGCGTGTGCGAGGGGAACACCCGGAACAGCGGATGCGGCAGCTACAAGGACGTGTTCTAGGCACACCGGGGTAAAGGCATTCCGACATGCAGCGCCCCGCCGGTGATCCGGCGGGCGCTCGCCCGTCCCGATCGGCAGTCCCGAAAGAGGGGAGGCTCGTATGCGTTCGGACGTCACGTTGCGGCCACTCGACGAGAATCTGCTGCGTGGGCTGCTTGATGCCGCGGTCGCCGACGCGGACCCGCTCGAGGTGATGCCCCCGGTAGAGGGACCTGCGGGGTGGACGGCCGAGCGGCGGGAGACATTCGTGCGGTTCCACCGGTCGAGATCGCTGGCGGCCAAGCCGGTGGGGGCCACCTATGCCATCCTCGTCAAGGAGAAAGTGGTCGGGGCCGCTCGGCTGTTGCCCCTCGAGGACGCCGGACGAGCGGTCGAAACCGGTGTCTGGATCGGACGCACACACCGTGGCAGCGGAGTCGGTGGTGCCGTTCTCAGGCAACTCCTCGACCTCGCCCGAGCCGGCGGCGCCCGGCGTCTGGTGGCGAGCACCACCGCCGGCAACACGGCTGCTCAGCGACTGCTCACCACGCTGGGGGCCGACCTCACCCGGGACGGCGACGCGGTCACGGCCCGGCTGAACCTCCTCGACGTCGACTGACCGGCCAGGAGCGCGCGCGCCTCGGGCCGGACCAGGGGAGCGCTTCAGCACAGTCGAGCGGACATCCTGCAGACAGGAGCGCATCCGATGCCCCGAGAAGTCATCTCCACGCCAGAGGCGCCCGAATACCCCACGTACAGCCAGGCGGTGAAGGCGGGCAACACGATCTACGTCGCCGGGACGATCGGCGTCGACGTGGCGACCGGCGAGCTGGCGGGGAACACGATCCAGGAGCAGACCCGCCAGTCGTTACGCAACTGCCAGGCGATCCTGCGCGCCGGCGGTGCGCGGCTGGCCGACGCCGTCATGGTCCACACCCTGCTCCTGCGGCCCCAGGACGCCGACGGCGTCAACGAGGTCTTCGACGAGTTCTTCCCGGACGTGCGGCCGCCGCGCTGCGTGAGCAAGCTGGGCGTCGACCGGCCGGGAATTCTCGTGTCGATCGCCATGGTGGCCGTCACGGACTGATCGCCGTGCCGGTCCGGGGGTCGGCCGGTCGCGGGTGCGACCGGCCGACGGGAAGGACTCAGTTGATGCCGAACCCGGAGGGCCATCCCCAGTTGGAGATGGACGCGGGGTAGCCGGGGTCGACTGTTCCGGCGCCGGTGTCGCCGCGGGTGACGCGTACGTACCGGTTGCCCTTGAAGAAGTAGCACTTGGTTCCGGAGAAGAGTGCCGCGTCGATGCCGTTGGCGCCGAATCCGGCGGGCCATCCCCAGTTGGAGATGGGTGCCGGGTAACCGGGATCGACCTTTCCCGCGCCGGTGTTCCCGCGGGTCACCCGAATGTAGTGGGTCCCGTCGAAGAAATAGGTCTTGGAACGCGAATAGAGCGCGGCGTCGATTGCCATCGGACCCTCCATGACCGGCGGTACTGACGGCACGAGAAATTCGGGCCTGACCGCGCGATCTCATCAGAGCCTAGGTGTCCGGCCGGCATCCAGGGATCAGGGGCCGCCCCAGGGATATCCCTAGTGACGTCCGAAGGACAGTCGGGAATCGGCGCGGCGTCCCGGGTTCCGGCACGTCCGGCTCCGGCGGCCCGGCCACAGGCGGGCTCGGGGCAGTAGTCGGGCCGCTCGGAGACGCCGAAGCCCTTGCCGATGCTGTTCTTGAAGGTCGTGCAGGAGGGCTTGATGATCGCCTGAGCTCCTGCTGGTTCATGGCGGTCTCGACGACGGACACGGCCCACTGGCCGCCGGCGCCGAGCGCCGCGACCTCCGTAGTTGTGGACGATGAACCGGCCGGACGCCTGTTCGGAGCTCAGCCGGAAGGTGCCCTCGCGGTAGGGGGGCGCGTGCGTCACCTGGCCGTCGGCACTCGTACCCGGCGCCGGGGTGGCGAGCCGGCCGAAGCCGGGGCCTTGACCGTCACCAGGGCGGTAGTTTCCACGGAACGAGGGCCCGGCCCTCGTTCCGTGGGGCGGAACTACCGGGGTACGCGGGAGGTCACGTGGTGGTCCGAGGGGACGCCGCCCAGGTGTTGCACGATCCCGGAGCGCCGCTGTTGTAGCCGCGCGTCATCCAGGCCGCCTGCGTGGGCCCCTTGCCGTGGTCGTTCTGCGGCCAGGCCTTGGCGCCGTTCTTCCGGAACCAGTCGACCGTGTAGTCCCACTCCTCCTCGGTGAACAGCGACCCGCCGCGCAGCGTTGACATGAACACGGCGGAGAAGCATTCGGCCTGGAGTTCGGAGTTGCGGGAGAGCTGCAGGCTCTGGGCCCTGCCGGCGGCGGAACGGGCCTGCCAGTAGTAGGTCCAGATCTTCGAGATCTGCTGCACGTGGTGGCCGTACTCGTGCGCCACGAGCCGCGTGATCGCCAGCGGGAACGGCTGGCGGAGCTGCTCCTTGCTGATCAACATGTACATCGTGCGGTTGGCGGAGCAGTAGACGCCCTGGGCGCCGGTGTTCCACCTGCCGCAGGGCGTGTTGACCTTGCTGGTGATGATGCGCAGCCGCGGCTTGGCGAACGGCATCTTCGCCTTGCGGAACTGCGCGCCCCACGCCCTGTTCAGGCAGTCGGTCACGCGCGTCAGAAAGCGACGGTACGCGTTGGTGCTCCCGGACGGCAGCGAGCCGGGCGAGCAGGCCACGTTGGCCAGGCGGCCGGTCTTGTAGATGCGGTTCGCGGTGGCCAGCGCCTTGTTCGCGGCGGCCACCCGGCTCTGGACGCCTGCCGCGGCCTGCGCGGGGACGACCTGCTGGGCCTGGCTGAGGGGGGTCGTCGCCGCCGTGGCCGCGTCGGTGAGGACGAACACCTGGGAGGCCGTGGCCACCGTGAGCGCCACGCCTGCGGCCGCCAGCGCCGCGCGTCTGCTATTTGCAACATAGTTCATAGGTTGCAAAAGACTAGGTCAAGATCGGACATAGTGGGGTGGAATTGACTCGATCAAGTGAGTGAATGCATCCGCGACGCCCGGGCCGGCAGCCGGCTCAAGCGGAAGACGGCATCCCGGGCGGCGCCGGGTCCTGCCGTGAGGTGGCTCAGCCCAGGTAGAAGTCCCTGCGAGCGGCCACGAACGCCTCGATCGTCCGGGCAGGCACGCCGGTCACCCTTTCGACGTCGTCGGACGCGCGGTCGTAGCGGTTCTCGCGGTGCAAGCGGGCCATGGTGGCGAGGTGCTCCATGGTGTGCGGCGGCAGGCCCGCCTTCGCGAGCACCTCGGCCCGCCACCGGTCCGGCGGTACGGCCAGATAGGACACCGGACGCCCCAGCGCCCGGGAGAACTCCTCGGCCAGCTCCGTCATGTCGACCGTGCGCGGCCCGGTCAGCTCATAGACGTGCCCGACGTGCGGAGCGGGGTCGCGCAGCACGGTGGCGACCACCCGGGCGACGTCGTCCGCGGCGATCGGCGACGTCCGCCCGGTGCCGAACGGCAGCGCGATCGTGCCGTTCTCCCGGATCGAGCGCGCCGCCAGCGTGGTGAACAGCGGATTGTCCAGGAACGACGTCGGCCGGATGTGCACCACCGGCAGGCCCGACCAGTCGAACACCTGCTCCGCCAGCCAGTGCAGCCGCTGCTGATGAGACTCCGCGGTGCTGGTGGCGGTCATCTGCGACACCGTCATCTGCGACATGTCCACCAGGCCCGCCAGCTCCCCGTGCTCCTTCGCCACGGTGGCCACCACAGTCGCCGCCAGCAGATGGTCGGGCGACACGGGCATCGCGAAGTACATCCGGCCGGCCCCCTCCAGCGCGGCCGCGACGCTCTCGGGCCGGGTCAGGTCGCCGAGGACCACCTCCGCGCCGCGCGCACGCAACTCGGCGGCACGATCATCGTCGCGGCGGACCATCGCGCGCACCGGCACGTCCTGCGCGCGCAGCCGGTCGAGGACCCTGCGGCCCACGCCACCGGCCCCGGCGACGAGGACAAGGTCGCTGGCAGCCATCGCTCGATCCCTCCCGGTAGCTGACATACCCACGTCCTGGCCTCGCCACCTGGGTGAACACGGCGGCGAGCGCCCGGCTCGCGTCTGGCGGGACCGGGAAGGACGATCCAGATTTTTCGATCGACCCGGGCGGGACCATGGCTCGCTGCGGACCAAGAGAGAACCGGTGTCGCACGACGTGTGCTTCACCGACGTCAAGAAGGATGAACCAAGATGGATCTGAAACTCGAACTCATCGTGTTGCCCGTGTCCGACGTCGACCGGGCCAAGGCCTTCTACGAGGCGGCGGGATTCCGGCTGGACCTCGACAAAGCCGTCAACGAGGACTGGCGCGCGGTGCACCTCACGCCGCCCGGCTCCGAGTGCTCGATCATTTTCGGCACGGGGATCACCTCCGCCGTGCCCGGCTCCGTCCAGGGCCTCTACCTCATCGTCTCCGACGTCGAGGCGGCCCGCGCTGAGCTTCGTCGGCCGTGGCATCGAGGTGAGCGAGGTCTTCCACGATGCCGGAGGGCATCGCCGAGCCGTGAGCGCAGGGCGATCGAATCCCGGCTCAGCTGGGTACGTTCGTCCTGCTCGACATCTCACATCGTTGGCGAGGGACCTGTCATGCAAGCCATCACCGTCCGAGACCGCGCCGCCGGTCTGGCCGGCCTCTCCCTGACCGAGGAGCCGTACCCGCACGTCGCCGAGAACGACGTCGTCGTGCGGGTGCATGCCGCGGGGTTCACCCGGGGAGAGCTCGACTGGCCGGGAACGTGGTCGGACCGCGCGGGCCACGACCGGACGCCGAGTGTGCCCGGGCATGAGGTGTCCGGGATCGTGGTGGAGCTGGGGTACGGAACCACCGGTCTGAGCGTGGGGCAGCGGGTGTTCGGGCTGACCGACTGGACCCGCAACGGTTCGCTGGCCGAGTACGTGGCGGTGGAGGCGCGCAACCTCGCGCCGCTGCCGGCCGGCATCAGTCACACCATGGCCGCCGCACTGCCGATCTCGGGGCTGACCGCATGGCAGGCCCTGTTCGACCACGGCCGTCTCGCCGCCGGCCAGACCGTTCTGATCCACGGCGCCGCGGGCGGCGTCGGCTCCGTCGCGGTGCAGCTCGCGCGCGAGGCGGGAGCCCGGGTGATCGGCACCGGCAGGGCCGCCGCCAGGGACACGGCCCTCGGTCTGGGCGCGGATGTCTTCCTGGATCTGGAGGCCGATCGCCTGGAGGACGTCGGAGAGGTCGATCTGGTGCTCGACGTGATCGGCGGCGACATCCTGGACCGTTCGGCCGCGCTGGTGCGCTCCGGCGGCACACTCGTCACCATCGCCGTGCCGCCGACGGTCCTGCCCCGGAACGGCCGGGCGATCTTCTTCGTCGTCGAACCCGATCGCGCCCGGCTCGCGGACCTGGCCCGGCGGCTCCGGGACGGACGGCTCCGCCTGATCGTCGGGGCCGTGCGTACGCTCGCCGAGGCGCCCGCCGCGTTCGCGCCCGCGCAACTCACTCCCGGCAAGACGATCATCCGGGTCACCGAGGGCGAATAGGCGGCCGCGTGGCAACATGGGGCGGTGGCCGTTCGCTCCGGCGCATGAATCGGTCCACCCCCGTGGCGGATCAGTTCCCGGCGACGGTGTATCGGCTCGTGATCGCCACCCGGTTGAAGGCGTTCATCACTGTGGACAGCCAGGCGACGGCGGAGACTTGCTCCTCGGACAGCACCGCGGCGGCCGCCGCGTAGTCCGCGTCGCTCACCTGACCGTCCGACACCCGCGTGATCGCCTCCGTCAGGTGCAGGGCCGCCCGCTCGGTCTCGGAGAAGTAGCCGGTCTCCGCCCATGCGGGCAGGACCGCGAGGCGGTCCGTGCTCTCGCCCTTCCTGAGCGCGTCGCGGGTGTGTGTCCGCAGACAGAACGCGCAGCCGTTGATCTGGGAGGTGCGGATCTTCACCAGCTCGATCAGGAGCGGGTCGAGACCCGCCGCCGCGGCGCTTTCCTCCGCCGCCGCCGACAAGGCGATGAGAGCTTTGTAGCCGGCCGGGTGCTGTTTACCGATATTGACGCGCTGCTCAGTCACGGATTTCAGTCTATGCGGCGGGAAATGCCGGCCGTCGGGCGGCTCGATCGGGTGTGCATGGGCGAATCCTCGCCAGGGCTTGAATCGGCCCTTGGTTAGCCGTCGAAATGCCTGGACAGCGTACTCGGAAATGCTTCGGCAGGACAGGAGGGCCGTCATGGTCCGAGTTCGGTTCGTCCGAGGATTTCTGGCTGCCGGTATGGCGGCTTCGGTCGCCGCATGCGCTCCCACGGCCGAGCGCGCGGGCGGCAGGGTGCCGGTCGGTGGCACCGCGCCGGTTGCTGTCACGATCACGCAGCCACCGTCCGAGACGCTGTCGCCGCTGCTGGAAAAGGCGCTGCCGAATGTCCAGGGCAAGACGTTCACCTCGGCGATCGCGGACTTCCCGCCCACCGCGCGGGCGGTGTCGCACCGGCACGGCAACGCCTTCGTGTACGCCTATGTGCTTGAGGGCACCGTGCGCAGCCAGCTCGGCGGCGAGCCGGTGCGTACTTACCGTCAGGGCGAGAGCTGGGTCGAGCCGCCGGGTGCCCACCATGTGCTCGCGGAGAACACCAGCCGGACGAAATCGGCGAAACTTCTGGTCATTTTCATCTCCGACACGGGGGACAAGCTCAAAGTCGATGATCGGCCAAGATAGGGCATCGGTCTGCGCAATGGGGAGTAAACAGGCCGGTGCGGCGGAGCCGGATCGCCGTACTCGACGACGCCAGTTTCTTGTCTTGGAAAAGCCCCAGTCGGGCTCCTTGGACATGCGCGACGAAGCGGTTACTTTCCGTATATGACGCAGCCATCGTCGTCCTCATCGGATCCCCGCGACCAGCGAAAGTCGCCTCGTCAGCGCTGGGCGTGGCGGTGGGGTGGGCTGGTCAACCTCAGCAGGTGGCTCTGGCGCGAGGCCAAGTGGCTCCTCATCGCCGTCGCTGTGCTCTTCGTGGCAACCGGTCTGGTGATCGGCTGGGTGGAGGCCTACGAGATCCTCATGGGGTTCCGCTCTCCGTCGAATGCCAAGCACTCTGTGCTGGCATGGGCGCTTTCCATCGTGGGGTGGGCGATCATCCCGGCCCTCATCGGTGCCGTGGTGGGATATCTCTGGCTCTGCAAGAAGCCACGCTGATGGGATAAGACATGCCGTACCGGGCCCGTGCCCCGTGACGACGTCGGGAGGCCGTCGAAACGGGGAAGGCCGGTGACCGCGCGGGGGACAGGTGGCTAACCCCGGCCGGTCACGTCCTCCAGGACCGAACGGAGCGGCGTGGCCGGACGCCGGAGGAGGCTCTCGAGTTCGGGCCCGGTGGTGGCGAACTCCCCGCGGCGGGCCGCGCGGAACATACCGAGCAGCAGGTCGGCCTGTTGCTCCGGCACGCCGCGGCCGACCAGCGTGGCCGCCCACTCGGCGTCGCCCGCGACGACGCGGCTGATCGTATGTCCGGTGAGTTCGGTGACGATGCGGGCGACGTCCTGGAGGTCGAGCGCGACCGGCGCGGTGAGCGGCGGGGTCCGGCCGTCGAACCGGCCCTCGTCGGCGAGGATGACCGCCGCCGCTTCGGCGAGGTCGGCGTGCGCGGTCCACGACACGGGGCCGTCCGCCGGTGCGACGAGTTCACCCGTCTCCAGCGCCTGGCCGAGCAGGAGGCGGACGGTGTCGGCGTAGAACCCGTTCCGCAACGCGGTGAACGGCGTGCCGGTCTTCTCCAGGTAGCGCTCGGTGGTGGCGTGGTCGGGCATGGGCGCGAAGAGCGAGTCCTCGGCGGCGCCCTGGTGGCTGGTGTAGAGAATCCGGCGCGCACCGGCATCGCGCGCGGCCTCGATCGCCGTGACGTGCTGGTTGAGAGCCGCCTCGCCCGTCTGGCTCGTCGAGATGATGAGCACCTGTGTGGCGCCCTCGAACGCCTCGGCGAGGGAGCCCGGGTCGGTGAAGTCGCCGCGCCGCACGCGTACGCCACGTGCGGCCAGGTCGCCGGCGCGATCGGTGTCGCGAACGCTGACGCCGACCTGCCCGGCCGGGACCCTCTGGAGCAGCCGATCAACGATCTGGGAGCCGAGCCGGCCCGTAGCGCCCGTGATGACGATCATGTCTCGTCCTTCCCGACGAATAACGTTGCTAGCAACAGTGATAGCAACATGGATATCACAGATGCCCTATCATCGGAAACATGGTGAAGGTCAGGCCGGACAGGCAGGAGACGCGGGCGAACATCGTGGAGGTCGCGGCGCGGCTCCTGCGCGAGCAGGGCGCGGCCGCGGTCACCACACGGGCCGTCGCCCAGGCGGCCGGCATGCAGGCGCCGACCATCTATCGCTTCTTCGAGGACAAGGACGCGCTGCTCGACGCCGTCGCCGAGCACGTCTTCAGCACCTACGTCAGCGAGAAGGTGCTCGTCGGGGACAGCGACGACCCGGTGGCGGACCTCCGGGCCGGATGGGAGGCGCACATCGGGTTCGGCCTCGCCAACGCGGCACTGTTCGGCCTGCTCACCGACCCCGGCCGGAGGGCGCCTTCACCGGCGGCGGCCGCCGGGCTGGAGGTGCTGCGCGCCCGGGTGCACCGCGTCGCGGCAACGGGCCGGCTGCGGGTCGCCGAAGGCCGCGCCGTCGAACTCATCCACGCCGCCGGCACCGGCGCCGTCCTCACCCTGCTGTCCGCCCCGCCGGAGGATCGGGACCTCGGCCTCGCCGACGCGATGTACGAGGCGGTGCTGCAGGCGATCCTCACCGACGTGCCGGCGCTGCCCGCCGACGACACCAACGCGGTGACGGTCGCGTTCCGGGCCGTCGTCCCGAAGCTGCCGACGCTCACCGACCCCGAACGCGCCCTGCTGTCCGAATGGCTGGACCGGGCGAGCGGTCCGGCGAGCGGTCCGGTGGCCGGTTCCGCCAGGTGAGGGTCCTGGTCCGCCGGCGCGGTGGGCTCAGTGCGGCAGGCCGACGAGCCGGGCGCTGTGGCTCCACAGTGCCTGCGCCAGTTCGTCGCTGCGTGCCAGGTTTGACGGCGCCGGCCAGGTGAGCCGGGCCCGGCGCAGGGCGGCGTAGGTGTGCCCGTCCGGGGGTGTGGCGAGGCCGAGAGCCAGGTCGGCGAGGGCGTTCCCGGCGGCGGCGCGGGTGTTGAGATGAGGATTGAGCCTGCTCAGCGGCCGCCCCAGCACCGATGCGCCCAGCAGCGACCAGGCCGTCCGCAGGGGGAACGGCAGGCTCTTGGCCAAGCCGGTCCCGAAGACCTGCCCCGGATCGTAGGCGATCGCGGCGAGTCGCTCGGGCCGGTCGTCGCGGTGCTCGGACAACGACCGTGCGGTGAGTACGGCGCACAGCTTGGAGGCGGTGTACGCGTGCTCGCCCGCCTTGCGTGGCCGGGGGTCGAGACCGGGGTCGCGATCGGGGTGCGCCAGCAGCTCCGGGTCGGCGTGGCGGGGCGGCGTCAACCCGGCGTGCGTGGCGGGATCGTGCGTGCCGCTCGTGGTCAGCACGACGGTCGCCCCGTCCGCCAGGACCGGCAGCAGCAGGCGTAACAGCAGGTAGTGCGCAAGGTGGTTGACGGCGAAGGTCGTCTCGAAACCGTCGGCGGTCCGGCCGGTGACGCCGGGGAGGATCAGGCCGGCGTTGAGCAGCAACGCGTCGACGGGGGTACCGTTCAGCCGTTCGCGTACCGCCGCCGCGAAGGCGCGTACCGAGTCGAGCTCGGTCAGGTCGAGCGGGATCGACTCGCCGGCGGTCGCCGGTCGGCGCGCACCCAGGATCAGCCGGGCGCCGCCCGGCTGCCGCGTCAGCCGCTCGGCGGCGATCGCGCCGAATCCTGACGTGCCGCCGGTCATCACGATCGTTGCCACGCCGCCTCCCCGATCATTCATGTGCGTCACGACCCAGTGAACGCATCCGCGGGGAGACGATCCATGTTCCGGGCGCTCGTTTCCATTTCCGCCTGTCTACACTGAGGTCGTGGACCCGCTCGCGGACCTTCTCGACGGCGTCCGTGCCCGCAGCGCGGCGTTCTGCCGGGCGATTCTCGAACCGCCCTGGTCGATGCGCATCGCCGACGGTGCCATGCTCGCCCTGGCCACCACGCTGCGCGGGCACGCCTGGATCGTGCCCGACGAGGGGGAGCCGGTGCTGATGCGCACCGGGGACGTGGTCATCATCAAAGGGCCGGACCCGTACACCATCGGCGACGACCCGGCCACCGCGCCGGACACCATCGTCCACCCGGGTAACCGCCTGACCACCATGGACAACGTCGACATCACCGACGACCTGCGGCTCGGACCGCGGACGAGCGGGCACAACCCCGACGGGTCGGCGATCGTGGCCAGCGGGACCTACCAGGTCAGCGGGGACGTCAGCGAGCGGCTCCTGAACGCCCTGCCGGACATCGTGCTCGTGCCGCGGGCGAGCACGCAGGCCCCGATCATGGAGCTGCTGGCGCAGGAGGTCAGCAGTGACGGGCCCGGCCAGCAGGTCGTCCTCGACCGGCTCCTGGACCTGGCGCTGATCGCCACCCTGCGGGCCTGGTTCGCCCGCCCCGAGGCCCAGGCGCCCGGCTGGTACCGGGCGCAGAGCGATCCGCTGATCGGCCCGGCGCTGCGGCTGATCCATGACGACCCGGCCCATCCCTGGACGGTGGCCTCGCTCGCCGGGAAGGTGGGCGCCTCGCGCGCGGCGTTCGCCCGCCGGTTCGCCACCCTCGTGGGCGAGCCGCCCATGACGTACCTCACCGGCTGGCGGATGGCCCTCGCCGCCGATCTGCTGCGGGCGTCCGAGAGCACGATCGACTCGGTGGCCCGGCATGTCGGCTACGCCAACGCGTTCGCGCTGAGCGTGGCCTTCAAACGGGTCCGCGGCGTGTCCCCGAGCCGCCATCGCGCGGGCGTGTGAGTCCGTCCCGATCGGGGAGCCACACGTCGGGGTGGCCGCGCTGGTGGGCGGACAAGTTCGTGATCAAAACCAAGCTCGCGATCTGGTAGTGGAGTATCGTCCGGCACGGGTGATTCGCCCAGGGCGATCGGGGCGTGCGGCGTTTGACACCCTTGACAGCTAACCGCTATCTATTGGCTAGCCGTTAGGGGGATGGAGTGGCCGTAACGGGTGTGCTTCCTGACTGCCGATAGACGTCGCTGGATGAGTGAACAAGGACCTGTGAGTAACAACAGCCATGACCCGGAGCCGACCCGCCGTCCCCGGAGCGCCGAGGGGCGGCCCGGCGCATCGGCTCGGCCGGGGAGGCGTCATCGCCCGTCTCAGGGCGGCACGCCCGGCCACGCCTCCTCCCGCGAGGAGAGTTCACGCGTAGGGCGGCGCCGCGCGGCGGCCTTCGAGGAGGCCCAGCCCCCGCAGCCGCGTCCCAGCCGGCGGAGGAGCGGCGGCGGCACCGGCGGGGCGGGGGATGAAGGCGCCGGCGGCGGGCGGCCGGACGGGGACGGCGGTGGCGGCTCCCGGCGGACCGGCTGGAAGCGGTTCATCCCCAGCTGGAAGATCGTGGTCGTCGGCGTCACGGTCCTGGTGGCGGGTCTCTTCGGCATGATCATGGTGGCGTACGCCCTCACCCCGTTACCTTCGGGCACCCAGCAGCAGGCCGTCGAGCAGGGCAGCATCATCTACTACCGGGACGGCAAGACCGAGATCGCGCGGCTCGGCACCAAGCGCGAGATCGTCCCGATCTCCAAGATCCCGCTGCACGTTCAGGACGCCTTCATCGCCGCCGAGAACCGTACGTTCCGCACCGACCCGGGCATCTCGGTGTCGGGCATCATGCGAGCGGTGTGGAGCACGGTGAGCGGCCAGCAGGTCCAGGGCGGTTCGACGATCACGCAGGAGATGGCGCGCGGCTACTACGACGGCCTCAGCCAGGAGCGGACGCTCCAGCGGAAGGTCAAGGAGATCTTCGTCGCGATCCGCGCCGGCCAGGAGATGACGAAGGACCAGATCCTGGCGAACTATCTCAACACGATCTACTTCGGCCGGGGCGCGAACGGCATCCAGGCCGCCGCTCAGGCCTTCTTCGACAAGGACGTGAACAAGCTGACCCCCGCCGAGGGGGCCTACCTGGCGGGCCGGATCCAGAGCCCGGACGCGTTCGACCGGGCGGAGGCCGCGAAGAACTGGGCACCGACCCGGGAGCGGTTCGCGTACGTCGTCGAAGGCCTGACGATCGTCGACCCGGCGAAGTACGGGCAACTGCCCAAGACGGCGAAGTTCCCCAAGCTCGCCAGGCTGGAGAAGAAGGAGACCCTCAAGGGCATCAACGGCTACATGGTCGACATCGTCCAGCGCGAACTGGAGAAGCGCGGGATCACCAAGGAGAGCCTGCTCAGCGGCGGCTACCGGGTGACGACGACGTTCGACAGGAAGCTGATGCTGGCCGCGAAGAAGGCGGTCGAGACCAACCTCGCCGCCGTCAACGACAAGCACATCCACGCGAACATGGCCGCCGTGGACCCGCGCAACGGGCAGGTGATCGCGTTCTACAGCGGCCGCGACTACCTGAAGAGCTTCAACAACAACGCCTTCGACGCCTACAAGCAGGCCGCGTCGGCTTTCAAGCCGTACGTGCTGGCCGCCTGGCTCGAGCGCGGCTACAGCCTGAAGAGTTACGTGTCCGGCAACGGACCGGTCACGCTGCCGGGCACCAAGCCGATCGGCAACTCGCACGACGTGGGCGCGGCCGTGCAGATCGACCGGGCCACCGCCGAGTCGGTGAACACGGCGTTCGCCACGATGGCGGAGGAGGTCGGCCTCAAGGAGGTCGAGAAGATCGCCGAGGGCACCGGGATCGACAAGGAGAACCTGGAGCAGGCCATCAAGGACCACGCGTACGGCATGTCGATCGGCGCCGGCCTGGTCACCCCGGTCGAGCAGGCCGCCGGGTACGGCATCTTCGCCAACCGCGGCGTCCACCACGACGCGCACGTGGTCATCTCGGTCAAGACGTTCAAGGGGATCAGCGTCGTGAAGGAGGCCGGCCGGCCCAGGACGGTCATCAGCCCGGACACCGCCGCCGACGCCACGTACGCGATGCAGCAGGTGGTCAAGTACGGCACCGCCAGGGGCACCTCGCTGCCCGGCGGCCGTCCGATCGCCGGCAAGACCGGCACCAACAACGAGAACAAGGAGGCGTGGTTCGCCGGCTACACCCCACAGCTCTCCGCGGCCGTCGGGATGTACAAGGAGATCCCGCAGACCGACCCGAAGACCAGGAAGGTCATCAAGGACGCCAACGGCTATGCCCTGCAGAAGGAGGTCTCCCTCGGGAACATCCAGGGCGCCGGTACCCCCACCAAGATCTGGCGTGACTTCATGACGATCGCGATGGCGGACAAGCCGGTCGAGCCGTTCCCGGCGCCCGCGTTCGGCGGTGACACGCACGACCTGGTCCAGAAGCCGACGCCCAAGCCGACCCAGGACCCCTCCGACGACGGCGGCGACGACGTCGGCGGCGACCCGGCCTGCTCCGCCGACCCGGCCTGCGGCAGCCCGGACGACGGTGACGTCAGCGGTGACGACGACCCGTTCGGGAACGACGGCGACGAGACGCCGGATGAGAGTGGCGATCCCACCATCTCTGACGGGGACCAGGTCTTCGGGGGCGGCTGAGCTCGCTTGGAGGGCCGGGAGCCCCCGTTCACCGCGCTGGGCAGGGCCACCGGAAACCATTCTGTGTCCATGGGTGTACAACAGGCATGAGATCACGCGAAGCGCGAACGCTGCTCCTTGTCGCCCTGGTGATGACGCTCGTCGGCGCGGGTGGTCCCGCGCGGGCCGGGACCGGCGGGGTGGCGGTAACCCTTCTCGACCCGGTGCCCGCCGCGTTCACCCCGCACGTGAGCCACACGCTCGGGTTGTGGGTGCTGGAGAACGACGTCCATCCGCCCGTGCAGGCCGGGTCCGGCCGGTACGGGCTGAGTTTCACCGCGCCGTCCGGCGCGACGACGTCGTTCACGGCGGTCCGGATGAAGGAGCAGGGTCACTACGCGGTCGCCGTCTCCCTGGCGCCCGGCTCGTACCGGGTCCACGCGCTCCAGGGCATCCTCGCGCCGTTCGCGATCGGCACCCTGGCCGTCCCCGGCGCGCTCAAGCCTGATCCGCTGCCCCGGCATCTGCGCGATCGCGACGGTCTGGTCGTGACGGATCACTGGCGTCAGGTCCGGCCGCCGGGGTTCCCCTCCATCGGCGGGGGCAAGGTCCGGATCGACGCGGACGCCATGCGGATCCGGTGACCTACTGGTCGGGTGCCTCGGCGAGCGACAGGCTGTTCCCGTCCGGATCCAGCACCTCGACGTGGCGTACGCCGTTGCTGTAGGTCTCCACCGGTTCGTGGCCGATGCCGTGCTCGGCGAGGCGGGCCAGGATGTCGTCGAGGTCGGTGACACCGAGTGTGATCATGGCCGCGCCCACCCGGGAGGCCCGTACATCACGGGCGTCGACGACGACCCACGCGTTCTCACCGACCTGCCACAGGTGCTCCTCGCCGATGACCTCGTCCGCCGGGCGCCCGAAGAACACCTCGAACCACTGCAGCGCCTTGGCCAGGTCACTCACCGGCATGATGCTGTACAGATCCACTTTGACCATTCCTTTCCGTCGTCGAGACGTTGGACCGGCTCCGTGATCAGAACTCATCGCTCATGGAAGCACAGCATGCGGACCATCAGGTGGAAACGTATTCACAGCTTCGCTCTCGCTATTGACAGCAAGTACTCCCCATGTTGATATCTGTCTCTAGTAAACGGTTTAACTATTCGAGGCAGAGCGTTCCCCGGTGCTCATGGAGGAGATCGATGACGGCACGAAACCGACGCGTGCGGGCGCTGACGCTCTGCGCCCTGACCAGCCTGGCGCTCGGGGCGACCGCGGGGCCGGCGGTGTCCGCCCCGGTGCCGCGATCCGCGTCATCACAGGGCCCGGCAGCGGGCGCGCGGCTCATGGAGCGGCTCGACCGGGGTGTGGTGGCCGTGCGGTCGGGGGAGAAGGAGGTGCTGGTCAGCTGGCGCCTGCTCGGGCTCGATCCCGAGGGCATCGGTTTCGACGTCGAGCGGTCCACCGACGGCGGGCCGTACCGCAAGCTCAACCGCAAGGTGTTGACCGGTGGCACCAACTACGTCGACGCCACGGCCGACCTGAGCAGGTCCAACCGCTACCGGGTGCGGCCGGTGGTCGACCGCCGGACGCAGCCGCCGAGCCGGCCGTTCACACTGTCGGCGGGCCATGCGACCGAGCCGGTGGTACGCGTCCCGCTGCGCGAGGGCGGGCGGATCAAGTTCGTCTGGGTCGGTGACCTCGACGGCGACGGCGCCTACGACTACGTCCTGGACCGCCAGACCGCGCCGCAGAAGCTCGAGGCCTACCGCAGCGACGGCACGTTCCTGTGGGAGCTGGACCTGGGCCCCAACAGCGTGCAGCAGAACAACATCGAGGGCGGCTCGGCCACTGTCGACGTCGGCCACAACGACGGCGTGACGGTCTACGACCTCGACAGCGACGGCCGGGCTGAGGTGGCCGTCCGGGTCGCGAACGGCGTCACCTTCGGCGACGGCACCAAGCACACCGAGACCGACGACGTACGCCAGTCCATCGCGATCCTCGACGGACGCACCGGCGCGCCCAAGGCGACCGCCCCGGTGCCCGACGACTACGTCACCGACGGGCCGATGTACGCCCGCTTCGGCGTCGGCCACCTCGACGGCCGCACCCCGAGCCTGGTCGCGTACATGAAGAACCGGATCGGCAACGGCGACTTCAACCTCATGTACACCGCGTGGAAGTTCGACGGCCGCTCGCTCACCCAGCAGTGGAAGTTCCTGCGCGGCGACCAGGACCTGCCGGACGGGCACAACACCCGCATCGTGGACGTGGACGGCGACGGCCGCGACGAGGTCGGCGAGATCGGGTTCCTGCTCAACGGCGACGGCACCCTGCGCTACAGCCTCGCCCCGCAGGGGGTGATCCACGGCGACAGGTGGTTCGTCGCGGACATCGACCCCGGCCGCAAGGGGCTGGAGGGGTACGGCATCCAGCAGGACCACCCCGGCGGGCTGCTCGACTACTACTACGACGCCGCCACCGGCGCCATCATCTGGAAGCACAGCAGCACGGAACCCGGCGCCGACGCGGGCCGGGGCATGGTCGCCGACATCGACCCCCGCTTCCCGGGCATGGAGGTCTGGTCGATCAACGGCGAGGTGAACTACGAGCAGGGCAGGCCCACGGGCCTCTACAACGCCGCGACCGATCAGCTGGCCGAACCCGACACCACCAAGCAGCCCTGGCCGCACATGGGCGTGTGGTGGGACGGCGACCCGCTGCGGGAGCTGTTCAACGCCGACCCCTTCCCCGACCGGCGCGACGCCAGGATCGAGAAGTGGGACCCCGCCGACCCGGCCCGGCCGTGGGCGTTGCCCCGCGTCGTGACCACCTCGGAGTACGGCGCGGTCACCGCTCTGGGCAACATGGTCTACCCGCACCTGGTCGGTGACATCCTCGGCGACTGGCGCGAGGAGGTGGTGCTGACCAGCCCCGAGAACGACGAGCTCGTCATCTTCACGACCGACCGGCCGACCGGCACCCGGCTGTACACCCTCGCCCACAACCCGGCCTACCGCAACGGCCTGACCCTCAAGGGCTACCTGCAGTCCGGCAACGTCGACTACTTCCTGGGCCACGGGATGACCGCGCCGCCCCGGCCGAACATCAGGTACGCCGGCCCGCCCCGCGGCGAGTAGACCAGGGAGCACTCGCACCCGATCACCGTGCGGGAACGCGGGACCGAGGTGCGGCCCCTGCGGGCTGGACGCCGTCCGGCCGGTCTTCGAGGGACCGGCCGGGGCGGTGGCAGCCGAACGCCCGCGCGCGGTTACGCCTCCGGCCGCTGCGAGAAGCGCACCATGTTGCCCGCGGGGTCACGGAACGCGCAGTCGCGTGGCCCCCAGGGCTGGTCGATGGGCTCCTGCAGCACCTCGGCACCGGAGGCCCGCACCTTCTCGAAGGTCGCGTCGACGTCGTCGGTGCGGAAGACGATCATCGGCAGGGCGCCCTTGCCGAGCAGGTCCAGGACGGCGTCGCCGTCGGCCCGGGAGCGGCCGGCGTGCGGTTCGGAGAGGACGAACTCGGGGACCGGCAGGCCCGGGCTGCCGAGGGTGACCCAGCGGAACTCACCGGAGGGGACGTCGTTGCGCACTTCGAGGCCGAGCGCGTCCCGGTAGAAGGAAAGCGCCTCGTCCACGTCGGTGACAGTGATGTGGCAGTACTGGAGTGCGATGTTCATGCGGCCAACGCTAGGCAGCGGCTGCCGCGTTCCGCTTCTCCGATCCTGCTCAGCATGGGTCGATCGGTGCTGGCCGTCAGCGCCTTCCCGTCCAGGAGTAGAGGGCGTCGTGCAGGTGTTCGAAGGAGTGGTCGACGGGATCGCCGGACCGCTCCACGCCGTCCAGGAGCCCGGCCGGATCGCCCTGCGGGCTCCAGGCGTACCCGTACGGGCTGTCCGTGGACTCGCCCTGCTGGAAGAAGACCACGCCGTGCTCCCGGCGGACCTCCTCGAACTCCACCCCCGCGATGGTGCGGGGGCCCAGCCGGTCGCCCTCGCTCAGCGTGCGGGCGACCGCCTCGACCGCCCCGGCCGCGCGGACGAACCGGTCGTCCCCGGAGCCACGGAATACCACGAGCGCCACCGTCAGGGCGCCCGCGAGCACGAGGACCCCGAAGAACGCCGCCACTCTGGAACGCGAACCGCCGACCGGCACCGCGACCCCCGGTTGATCGTCGTGAACAGGGTTCCGGATGATCCTAAACCGTGGGGTCAGTCGCGCAACAGCGGCAGCAGTTGCGCGCCCTGGCGCTTGATCTCGGGCAGGTAAGGGGTGTCGGAGAGGACGAAGTGGGTGACGCCGAGGGCCTGGTACCTGCGCAGCGACTTCGCCACGTCCTCGGCCGAGCCGACCAGCCAGGTCGTGCCCGCGCCGCCGCCACCGTACTTGCCGGGGGCGGTGTAGAGGTTGTCGTCGAGCACCTCGCCGCGCGCCGCCAGGTCGAGCAGCCGCCGCTGGCCGACGGCGGCGTGCCGGTTCGGGTCGCGGGGAATGGCGCCCTTCGCCATCTCCGCGACCTTGGCCTCGGCGTCGGCCCAGGCCTGTTCGGTGGTGTCCCGTACCAGCGTGGTGATGCGCAGCCCGTACTCCAGCGGTGGGTGCTCGCGTCCGAGCTCCGCGCTGAGCCGTCTGAGCCGCTCGATGCGCTCGCCGACGCCGTCCAGCGGCTCGCCCCAGAAGAGCTGCACGTCGGCCTCGGCGGCGGCGACCCGCTCGGCGGCTTCGGAGGCGCCGCCGAAGTAGACGCGGGGGTGTCTGCGCTCACCCCGGACGACCGTGCGCGGCACCACGGTGGAGTCGGTGACGCCGAAGTGCTCGCCGTGGTAGGTGACACTCTCCTCGGTCCAGAGCCGGCGCACGATGCGCAGGAACTCCCTGGTACGGGCGTAGCGGTGCGCCTGGTCGCCCTCGCTGTCACCGTACGCCGCCAGGTCGTCCTTACCCGAGACGACGTTGATCAGCACCCGGCCCCCGCTGATGTGGTCCAGGGTCGCGGCGGCGGAGGCGAACTTGGCCGGGTGCCAGTAGCCGGGCCGGACCGCGATCAGCGGCTGGAACGTCGTCGTCCGCGCGGTCAGCGCGGTGGCGACCGTGAACGTGTCGGGCCGTCCCCAGCCGGTGCCGATCAGCGCGCCGCCCCACCCGTGGGCCTCGAGCGCCCTGGCATGGCCGGTGAGGGTCTCCAGGCTGTTGTGGTCCCCGACGACGTCGTCGCCGCGGTGGCCGGGTTGCGCCTGGTTCGGGATGTACCAGAGGAACTGGAGGCTCATCGGCGATCTCCCTGAATAACCTACTCTACATGTAGGTAAAGCATAGATCTAAGGAGTGCTGTTCCGATACCCCCGAACGGTGACCGGTGGCACGCCTAACGGCGGTAGTCGCGCGGCGACACGCCGGTGATCCGCTTGAACGCGTTGCTCAGCGCGCTGACCGAGGCGTACCCGACCTGGCGGGCGATCGTCTCCACCGTCTCCTCGCCGCGGCGCAGCCGGTCGGCGGCCAGCTCGATCCGCCAGCCGGTCAGGTATTCCAGCGGCCCCCGCCCGACGACCTGCTTGAACCGGGCGGCCAGCGTCGAGCGGGACACCGCCGCGACCCCCGCCAGCTCCGACACCGTCCAGGGATGGGCCGGCCGGGCGTGCATGGCCCGCAGAGCCGGCGCCACGATCGGGTCGGCGAGCCCGGCCAGCCAGCCCGACGTGCCACCCGGCCCGCCGACGGCCAGGTGCAGGCGCAGGAGGTGGATCAGCATGACCAGGGCGAGGTGCTCGGTGACCAGGGTGGCGGCGAGCGGCCGCTCGCGCAGCTCGGCGGCGATCTGCTCGAGTGCCCAGCGCACGGTCGTGGCCTCGGCGGTGCGGCCGGGCACGTGGACCACCGGCGGCAGCGCGTCGAGCAGCAGCTCCTGGGCCCGCTCGCCGAACCCGAACCGGCCGCCGATGAAGACCACGTCCTCACCGGACCCCGTCCGCGCCACGCCGTCCGCCGCCGCCCGGAAGACCGGGCCGGCCGGGACCGGCCGCACTCCCGGCCCGCTGGCCAGGGTGAAGGCGCGCGGCTGGACGAGCAGGAAGCAGTCGCCCTCGGCCAGCTCGATCGGCTCCGGCACACCCTCGACGGTGAGCACGCAGTGGCCGCGGAGCACCGCGTTGAACTTGACCCCCGGCGGCGGCTCGAACGACAGCGCCCACCGGCCCCCGGCCACCAGCCCGACGGACAGGTGGCTGGTCGTGCCGACGAGGGTGAGGACGTCTTCGAGAGGATCGGCTTGCTGGACGCTCACGCAACCATGGTGCACCCACTACCATTCCACGTCCAAACCCGCGGTCGGGGCGCCCATGGCCGGGCGGGGGATAGCCTTCCCGAATCGGGAGCACGGCGAGGTGTTGACCTTCCCCTTGGGTGAAGCCGCAACATCGTCGGCACCGGCCACCGTGGCCGGGACGAGGAGGAGTGGTGCGGCTGCTGACGATCGGGGCGTTCGCCCGGGCTGCGCGGTTGTCGCCGAAGGCGTTGCGGCTCTACGACGAGCTCGGGCTGCTGCGGCCGGCCGCGGTGGACGGCGAGTCCGGATACCGGTTCTACGATCCCGCCGTGCGCTCCCGGAGCTGCGCCGTTATAAATCTACAATGTAAAGGCGCTCGCTCAGGTCTGCTGAACCGGTTCCTGCGAAGACGGCGCGGCGATGCCACGGAAGAGGTCGGCGGCGCGTTCGGCGATCGCGATCGTGGGGGCGTTGGTGTTGCCGCGCGGAACGGCCGGCATGACGGAGGCGTCGACGACGCGAAGCCCGTCCAGGCCGCGCACCCGCAGCTCGGGGTCGCAGACCGCCCACTCGTCGGCTCCCATGGCGCAGCTGCTGGTGGGATGGAACATGGTGCCGACGTGGCCGCGGATCCACTCGCGCAGGGCCGGGCCGTCGACGTGCCCGCCGGGCTGGTGCTCGCCGGTGACCAGGCCGGCCAGCGGGGAACAGGCGGTGATGTCGCGGGCGAGGTGGGCTCCTGCCACCAGGATGTCGAGGTCGGTCTCGGCGGACAGGTAGGCGGGGTCGATGAGCGGGGGGTCGGCCGGGTCCGTCGAGCGCAGGGTGATGCGTCCGCGGCTGTGGATGTCGAGTGCGCTGACCAGGATGGCCAGGCCGCGCCGGTTCGCGGAGCCCTCACCTGGGATGGGGCCGGGGTGGGCGCCGATCTGCAGGTCGGGGGCGGTCAGGCCGGGGCGGGTCCGGACGAAAGCGCCTGCCTCGGCGCCGCACGAGCTCATCGGGCCCTGCCCGCTGTCCTGCCACCGGGCCCGGTTCTCCGGGGTCGCGTGCTCGGTGATGCTGGGCACGCCGGGGGTGTGCCACTCCAGCAGGCACTGCGGGTGGTCCTGCAGGCCGGCGCCGACCCTGGGGGAGTCGATGGTGACCTGGATGCCGAGCTCGCGCCTCGTACGTCGTGTCCTGGTGCACGTACCGCACTCCGGTGGCCCGTCCGCGTTCGCACAGGATCCGGGTGGCGGGGGAGCCGGTGCGGATGGTGAGGTTGGGGCGTCGTGCGGCGGGTCGCAGGTAGGCGTCGGCGGCGGACCAGCGCCGGCCGTCGCGCTGGGTGGCCTGGTAGTAGCCGACGCCGTCCTGGACGGCGGCGTTGAAGTCGTCGTTGGCGGGCAGTCCGGCGGCGACGGCGGCGGCCAGCCACGCCTGGCTGAGCTGGTGGCGGTGGTTGAGGTCGGCCACCCGCAGGGGGCCGCCGGTGCCGTGGTAGGCGGAGGGGCCGCGCTGCTGGTCCTCGGCGCGCCGGAAGTACGGCAGGAGGTCGTCGTAGCCCCAGCCGGCGCAGCCGTGCAGGTCGCGCCAGGCGTCGTAGTCGGCGCGGTTGCCGCGGATGTAGACCATGCCGTTGATGGTGGAGCCGCCGCCCAGGGTCCGGCCGCCGGACAGGAAGACGGTGCGGTTGCCGGCGTGGCGCTGGGGGACGGTGACGTCGTTGCGGGACAGGGGACCCTGCCAGAGGGTGGGGGCGGCGGCGGGCATGCGGATCTCGGGTGCTTCGTCGGGTGGGCCGGCTTCGAGCAGCAGGATGTGGTGTCCGGGGTCTTCGCTGAGCCGGGCGGCCAGCACGCAGCCGGCGCTGCCCGCCCCGACGATGATGTAGTCGTATCCGCTGTCGTCGGTGGACATGGCCCCCATCGTCGCGGCGGAGGTGGTCCGGCGTCTTGCCGTGGCGTGCGGGCTTGTTGGCCGTCCGTGCGCGCCGGGGGTGGGACGCGGTGGGGCGGGGTACGGTGAGGTGGTCGTCATGACTGTGGTGTTCCAGGCGGAGGACGAGCCGGTGGTCTCGCGGCGGGACTACTGGCAGGAGGTCGTGCGCGGGTTACTGGCGCCGTTGGAGCTGCGGATGCCGCGGGGTGATTTCCGCAGTCGTGTCACGGTCACCGACGTGGGTCCGGCGCAGGTCCTCGATCTGGTGACGACGCGTGGGCAGGCGTTGCGGACGCCCCGTCTCATCCGTCGTTCGGATCCGGGGCTGTGCAAGATCGATGTTCTTGTCCGCGGGCGGCTCGTCGTCGAGCAGGGCGGCCGTCAGGCGGAGTTGAGGCCGGGCGATTTCGCGGTCGTCGACCTGTCGCGGCCGTGCCGGTGGGTCAACGACACGGCGGCTTCGAGCATCGCGCTCAGCTTCCCGCGCGCGCTGTTACCGCTGAAGGACGGGGAGCTCGGTGCGCTCACGGGTGTCGCCATGCCTGGTGCTCGGGGCACGACGGCGTTGATCTCGTCGCTGGCCCGTCAGTTGCCGGCCACGCTGGACGGTTGCCGTCCCGAGGAGAGTGCCCGTCTGGGGGCCGCCGTTCTCGACCTGCTCTGTGTGGTGCTGGCCGCCCGGGTGGGGCGGGGCGACGGGCGGCCGGCGGATTCCCGTGGGGAGGCGTTGCTGGTGCGGGTGCAGGGTTACATCGAGCAACGGCTCGGTGATCCGGCGTTGTCGCCGGGGTCGATCGCCGGTGCGCACCATATCTCGTTGCGGCGGTTGTACACGTTGTTCGAGGGCGTGGAGAGCGGTGTGGCCGGTTGGATCAGGCGGCGGCGGTTGGAGCGGTGCCGGCGTGACCTGCTGGATCCGGCGTTGCGGTCGCGGCCGGTGAGCGCGATCGCCGCCCGTTGGGGTCTGACGAACCCCGCTCATTTCAGTCGTGCCTTCCGGGCGGCGTACGGTGTGCCGCCCGCGGAGTTCCGCCGCCTCGGAGGCGGAGCCGGGGGACCGGCCTGCTGAGGCCCGTGCACGGCTCGGCCAGGGGCGTGCTCGGCGCCGGCTTCGGGCCTACTTGGATTCGACCCGGCCGAGCGCGTCGGGTCCGGTCGTCAGCTCGTCGCACGCCTCCTGCCAGGCGGAGTCGCCCGGGTAGAGCCGGCTGCGGAGGTAGGCCCAGGTGAGCCGCGCGACCGCGGCCACCAGCTGGGGGTTCTCGTCCGTGGTCTCGGCGACGTCATATCCCGAGACCCCGCCGAGGCCGTGCTCGGCGCCGAACAGGGTGAGCAGGGTCTTGGGCGCGGGGGAGAGGAAGTACGGGTCGGCGTGCCAGTCCGGGCCCCGGACCGTCAGGTGGGTGGAGGCGTCCTTGTCGCCGGCGACCACGAGTGCGGGCGTCGCCATCCCGGAGAAGTCCGTGCTCAGGAAGAAGGAGTAGTGCTCGGCCACGAACTCGGTGACCGCGTCGCCGCCCCTGCCGGGCGCGGCGAGCAGCACGCCCGCCTTGATCCGGGGCTCGGTCAGGTTCACTTCCGTCCCGTCGTGGGGGTCGGTCAGGCGCGCGCCGAGCAGCATGCTCGCGGTGTGCCCGCCCATCGAGTGCCCGGCCACGGCGACCCTGCTCCGGTCCAGGCGCCCGGACAGCTGCGGGACGGCGGCCTCGATCGCGTCGAGCTGGTCGAGGACGCGGGTCATGTCCTCGGCTCGCGATCGCCAGTACAAGGGCGCTTCGGGGTCGTCGGGGTCCAGGCTCAGCGTCCTGGAGCTCAGGTGGGTGGGCTGGATCACGACGAAGCCGTGCGCGGCCCAGAAGTTGGCGAGCGGGGCGTAGCCGTTCAGTGAGGACAGGTTGTTCGAGTATCCCTGGCCGTGCGACAGCAGGATGATCGGCAGCTGGTCGCCGGTCATGGGGGCGGACACTCGTACCTGGAGGTCCACGGCGCGGCCGGGAGCGGGCAGCGCAACGGGGCTGACCGACAGGACAGCCGATTCACGCATGATGTGCGTTTCCTTCGATAAGCGGAACGTTGTCCCGGAAATATATGGGACAATGTCCCGTTTCGTCAATCGGAACGTCCGCGCGCCACCGCGGAGGCGTGCTGACCAGGCGTCATGGGACTGAGGGCCCGCGGGAGCAAGGCGCTCGCGGGCCGGCGCGACGTACGCGGCGGCCCTACGGCGCGTGCTCGATCACGCCGGGTAGGCGTGCGTCTCGGTGGCCTTGACCGAGGCCCAGATCCGCTGGCCGGGCGTCAGGTCGAGATCGGCGACGGCGGAGGGGGTGATGTCGGCGAAGGCGGTGATGGGGCCGTCGAGGTGGACGCGTACGTTGTCGCCGTGCCGTTCGATGCCGTCGATGACGGCCTGCCACAGGTTGCGCGGGCTGCCGTCGGGACGGGTGCGATACAGCGCCACGGCGGCCGGCGGGAAGGCGACGAACGCGGCTCCGTCGAGCTGCTCGGAGGTGTGCAGCAGCAGCTCGCCCACCTTGACCCGGCACCCGCCGGCCACACCGCGATACAGGTTGAGCCCGACGAGGCGGGCCACGTAGTCGGTACGGGGGCGGCGCGAGACCTCCGCCGGGGTGCCCTCCTGGACGACGGCGCCGTTCTCGATGACGATCAGGCGGTCGGCCAGCACCATGGCGTCCAGGGGGTCGTGGGTGACCAGGACGGTGACGCCGTCGAAGTCGGCCAGATGGCGGCGCAGCTGGGAGCGGATCTCCAGGCGGGTGTGGGCGTCGAGGGCGGCCAGCGGCTCGTCCAGCAGCAGCAGCTCGGGCCGCACGGCCAGCGCCCGCGCCAGGGCGACCCGCTGGGCCTGGCCGCCGGACAGGTGCCGCGGCTTGGCGGCGGCGCGGTCGGCGAGGCCGACGCGCTCCAGCAGGGCGGCGGCGGTGCGGCGGGCCTCGGCCTTGGGGACTCCGTGGCAGCGGGGGCCGAACGCGACGTTGTCCAGCACCGTCAGGTGCGGGAAGAGCAGGTAGTCCTGGAAGACCATGCCGATCGGGCGGCCCTCGGCGGGCAGGGTGTGCAGCGGCCTGCCGCGCAGGCTGATCTGCCCGCCGGACGTGCGGGTGAGCCCGGCCAGGGCGCGCAGGGCGGTGGTTTTTCCCGCGCCGTTGGGGCCGAGCAGCGCCACGACCTCGCCGGGGGCGACCTCGAGGGTGAGGTCGAGGGTGAAGGCGGGCCGGGTGACGACCAGGCGGGCGTGCAGGGTCATGACGCGTTCACCCACCGGTCGCGCAGGCTGGCCAGGATGATCACCGAGACGGCGAGCAGCACCAGGCTGAGCACGATGGCCGCCTCCGGCTCGGTCTCCAGGGCGAGGTAGACGGCCAGCGGCATGGTGCGGGTGGTGCCGGGGAAGTTGCCCGCGAACGTGATCGTCGCGCCGAACTCGCCCAGCGCCCGCGCCCAGCACAGCACCGCCCCCGCCACCACGCCGGGCATGATGAGCGGCAGCGTCACCCGCCGGAACACGGTCCACCGCGAGGCGCCCAGCGTGGCCGCGGCCTCCTCGAACCGCTGGTCGGCGGCGCGCAGCGCGCCCTCCACGCTGATCACCAGGAACGGCATCGCAACGAACGCCTCGGCGACGATCACACCCGCCGTGGTGAACGGCAACGTGATGCCGAACGTGGCCTCCAGCCACTGCCCGGCCAGCCCGCGCCGCCCCAGCACCAGCAGCAGCGCGACCCCGCCGACCACCGGTGGCAGCACCAGCGGAACGGTGACCAGGGCCCGGACCAGCCGCCGCCCGGGAAACGACACCCTGGCCAGCAGCCAGGCCAGCGGCACCCCGAGCAGCAGGCACACGGCGGTGGCCACGGTGGCGCACACCAGCGACAGCCGCAACGCCTCCAGCACCTGCGGCTCGGCCAGCCGCCGCAGCAGCGTGGCCCAGGGGGCGCGGATCAGCAGCCCGGCCAGCGGCAGCACGAGGAAGACCAGCCCCACCACGGCGGGCAGCACCAGCATCCACGGCAGCCGCCCGGAGACCTCGCGGCCCGCGGCCGACCGGCCGCGCCCACGCGGCGGTTCGGGCAGATCGACCTGTTCCGGCATCGAAGAGCTCATGAGTGATCAGGGCGCCTCGAAGCCGGCTCTGGTCAGCACGTCCCTGCCCTGCGGCGACAGCACCAGATCGACGAACTGCCGGGCCGGCTCACCGGCCGGAGCGTCGGTGAGGGCGACGATCGGATAGTCGTTGACCGCCTGATCGGCCTGCGGGAAGGCGATCCCGGTCACCTTGCCGCCCGCGGCGATCACGTCGGTCCGGTAGACCAGCGCCGCGTCCACCTCGCCCAGCTCGACCTTGGTCAGCGTGGCCTTGACGTCCTGCTCCAGGGTGACCGGGGTGACCCTGAGCCCGGCCGCGTCCAGCGCCTTGACCGCCGCGGCGCCGCACGGCACCTGCTCGGCGCACAACGCCACCTTCACCTTGCCGTCGGCCAGGTCCTTCAGCTCGTCCACCCGGGCCGGGTTGTCCTCCGGCACGACGATCTGCAGCTTGTTGCGCACGAAGGTGACCGGCGAACCGGCCATCGACGCGTCGGTGACGGTCTTCATCGTGGCCGGGCTGGCCGCGGCGAACACATCCGCCGGCGCCCCCTGGGTGATCTGCTGCGCCAGCGTCGAGCTGGAGCCGAAGTTGAACCTCACCGTCGTACCCGGGTGTGCGGCTTCGAAGGTCCTGCCGAGCTCGGTGAACGTCCCGGTCAGCGAGGCCGCCGCGAACACGGTGAGCTCCTCGGCGCCGCCGGAGGCGGCGGGGGCCGGGTCCGAGGCGGAGGTCGCGGCCGGCCCGCCGGAGCCGCAACCGGACAGGCCCGCCAGCGCGAGCGCGACGGGCAGGGCGATCGCCCATCGGGTGGGACGCCTGAACGCCAAAGAGGGGCTCCTCACACGTGACTGGTCACGCGCTCGTGACCGGGAATCTCCACGACGACGTTGGTGGACTTGATCACCGCGACCGCCACCACCCCCGCCTCCAGGCCCAGCTCGTCCGCGGCCTGGCGGCTCATCAGCGACACCACCCGGAACGGCCCCGCGGCGATCTCCACCTGCGCCATCACGGCGTCGCGGATCACCTCGGTCACGATTCCGCGAAAGCGGTTACGCGCCGAGGACCGGCCACCGTCGTCGCTCTCCTCGACCTGCGAGCGGGCGAACGCGGCCAGGTCGGCGCCGTCGATCCGCCGGTGGCCGTGCTCGTCGCGCTCGGCCTCCAGCCGGCCCGCGTCCACCCACCGGCGGACGGTGTCGGAGCTGACCCCGAGCAGCGCCGCGGCCTCGCTGATCCGGAACGTCGTCACAAGTCCCCACCATACCCCCGCACATTCCACCCTGAACACCGGCCTTGGTCCGCAGCAACGGCACCCACCGCGGTTCTTCCCTGGCATCCGCGAGATCTGAGAGTCGCGCGGCGAGGTCGTCGCCACGCTGGGGGTGCAACCCCGTCGACACCTGGCCTGACCGCCGCGAGGCAGGTGGCCCGGCCGTGGTCACGGCTGTCAGGAGTTTTCCGGTCCCGCCATCGAGGTGAGCAGGGCGTTCTGGACGAGCCGCTGCGCCGCGAGCGCGTCGTGCGCGGCCTGGGCGGCGGCGAGCGCGTCGTCGTCCAGGATGTCGAGCGCGCGGTGCACCGCTTTGAGGAAGCGGATCGCCTGCCTGGCCGCCTGGACGCTGTCCTCGCGGAAGGGGAACTGGTCCAGCTGCCACACGCCCTGCCAGTCGTTCTTGCGCAGGGTGTGGAAGAACTCGAAGGTCTCCACCAGGTGCACGGAGCCGACGACCATGTCGTCGTCCCAGCCGCGCATGTTGTCGTTGACGTCGATGGCGAACAGCCGCCCGTGGTCGATGGCCAGTTGCGCCGCGTCGGCCGGCGTCTCCTGGCCGTAGAGGGAGTGGCCGAAGTCGAGCAGGATGCCGAGGTTGGGCAGGCCGATGCGTTCGATGCCGAGCAGGGTCCGGGCCACGCTCGGGAAGATGATCTTCACGCGGGGTTCGCGCGGCTTGTACTCGATCACGTAGTTGATCTCCGGGTGTGCGGAGCACAGCTCTTTCAGGCCGTCGAGCGCGAGGTTCCAGATGTCGTGGTAGTTCACCTGGAACGGGTAGTCCCAGCCGTCCTGGCCGGGCCACAGCTTCACGTACGAGCAGCCGAGTTCCAGGGCCACCTCGGTGGCGTCGTGCATCAGGGCGAGGGCACGCTTGCGCACCGCCGGGTCGGGGTTGGTGAACGAGCCCTTCACGAAGTCCCGCGTGTAGATCTCGGGGGTGATCGCGATGGCCCGCAGGTCGTTCTCGGTCAGCGCGGTCCTGACGTCGTCGAGGGTGCCGTCGAAGCCCGCGAACGGCCAGTTGAGGTCGACGACCGACAGGTCGCCCACGGCTCCGGCCCGGTCGATCTGCTCCAGCAGGCCGACCGGGGGCCCGTATCCGTCGGTGGCGTAGCGGTCCTTGTAGGTGGCGAAATGCCAGATGCCGGCGCCGAAGGTCGGCAGCTCCGTCATGGTGATCACTCCTGGTCGGTCATCCCGGACCGGCGCGCCGCCGCCCCGGTTGCATATATATGCAATGCTGCATATCCTTCCGTCCCGGTAGGTTGGCTCATCGGTGACCTAGTGTCAATGACCCTCGCCCGCCGCCGGCGCCAGGGAGAGGTTCCAGAAACCGGCGTAGCGGCCGCTGCGGCGCAGCAGCTCGTCGTGGCTGCCCTCCTCCGCGATCCGGCCCCCGTCGAGGAAGACGATGTGGTCCGCGCGCTGGACGGTCCGCAGCCGGTGCGCCACCATCACCACCGTCCGGCCCGCCATCAGGCGATCGATGCCCTCGTGGACGGCCGCCTCGTTCACCGGGTCCAGCGCGGAGGTCACCTCGTCCAGCAGCACGATGGGCGCGTCCTTCAGCAGCGCCCGCGCGATCGAGACCCGCTGGCGCTCACCACCTGACAGCAGCGCGCCGCCCTCGCCCACCTTCGCCGCCCATCCGCCGGGCAGCCGCTCGATCACCTCGTCCAGCCGCGCGGCGGCCGCCGCCGCCCGTACCTCGGCCTCGCCGGCGCCGGGACGGCCGAGACGTACGTTCTCCTCGATCGTGCCGTCGAAGAGGTAGACGTCCTGGAAGACGATGGCGATCCGCGCCATCAGCACCTCGGTGTCGATCGCGCGCACGTCCACCCCGCCCACGCGCACCACGCCCGCGTCCACGTCGTAGAAGCGCGCGAGGAGCTGCAGCAGCGTGCTCTTGCCCGCGCCCGACGGCCCGACCACGGCGAGCCGCCGCCCCTCCGGCACCGACAACGACAGGTCGTCGATCAGCGTGTGGCCGGTCTGGCGGAAGGTGACGGCCTCGAACTCCAGGTCATGGCGTACCGGCTGGATCGGTTCGCGCGCCTGGGGCAGCGGCTCGGTGCGGACCACCGCGTCGAGCCTGGCCAGGTCGAAACGGGCACTGCGTACCTTGCCCCCGATGTCCGACAGCGACAGCAGCGGGTCGGCGCAGCGGGCGGCGAGCACCAGGATCGCCAGGACCTCCGGCGCGCCGATGTTCCCGCCGAGCGCGAGGTAGGCGCCCAGGGCCAGCAGCGCGGTGAACATCGCCTGCACCGTGAGCGTCAGGCCCACCGCGCCGGGCAGCGCCGACCGCAGGGAACGGCGGGCCGCGCGCTGGAGCCCGGACAGCGCGTCGTCGAGCAGCCGGAAGTGTTCGCCGCTCCGGCCGCCGGCCCGCAGCACCGGCTGGGCCTGGAGATACTCGATGACCCGCCCGGTGGCCTCGTCGCCGCGCTCGCTGCGCTCCGCGTCGGTGGCGGCCGTCGAGCGTCCCGTCCAGATCTGGATCGCCGCCACCACCGGCACGGCGACCAGCGCGGCCAGCCCCATCTGCCAGTTGAAGGCGAGCATCACCACGACGATCGTCAGCGGGGTCACGCACGCGGAGATGAACGGTGCCAGCAGATGCGCCGCCACCCCCATCGCCTGCAGGACGCCCTCACTGGCCAGGACCGAGACCTCCCCGACGCGGCGGGCGGTGAACCAGCCGAGCGGCAACCGGGCCAGATGATCGCCGAAGCGGTGGTAGACGCCCCGCAACAACGTGGTCCCGACGCGGAAGCCGGACAGGTCGCTGAGATAGCGCAGCAGCGCGTAGACCGCGACCGCGCCCCCGAACCCGGCCAGCCAGGGCCAGGCGTCCGCGGGCCCGCCTCCGAACAGCGCCCGCAGCACCGGGACCAGCAGCGCGTACGACAGCCCCTCGGCCACCGCGGTCGCCGTCATCAGCGCCACGGTACGACGCATCGGCGGGGCGTACTCGTGCCCCAGCACGCGCAGCAACATTCGGATCATCGCAGCTCATCTCCTTGCGGCAGGCCACCACGGGTCTCATCGGTGATCGCGGAGCGGTGGGACCGCCAGAGCGCGGCGAACCTGCCGTCCTGTGCCAGCAGCTCGGCGGGATCGCCCTGCTCGACGATCGCCCCGTCCTCCAGCACCACGACGGTGTCGGCGTCGGCGATCGTCTCCAGGCGGTGGGCGATGACCAGCACGGTCCGGTCGCCCGCGAGCGTCGCCAGGGCGGCGCGTACCGCCTGCTCGGTCTGCGGGTCGGCGAAGGCGGTCGCCTCGTCCAGCACCAGCACGGGGGTGGCGGCGAGCAGCGCGCGGGCGATCGAGATCCGCTGGGCCTCGCCGCCCGACAGCTTGACGTCCTCGCCGATCACCGTCTCGTATCCGCGCGGCAGCTCGAGAATCCGATCGTGCAGGTTCACCAGCCGGGCGACGCGGATCACCTCCTCGCGGCCGGCCCGCGGTACGGCCAGCGCGATGTTGTCCGCGACCGACGCGCGCAGCAGGCGTACGTCCTGGAAGACGAAGGAGACCGTCCGGTAGAGCTCCTGGTCGCCGACCTCGCGCAGATCGACGCCGCCCAGGACGACCGAGCCGTGGTCGGGGTCGAAGAACCGCGGCAACAGCTGGACCAGCGTGGACTTCCCGCTTCCCGACGGCCCCACGATCGCGGTGACCGTCCCCGGCTCGAGCACCAGGTCGATCCCGCGCAGCACCTCGTGCCCGGGTTCGTAACCGAAGCGCACCCCACGCAGCTCCACCCGGTGCCCCTGCGGCGCGGCCGGGCGGCGGGGCTCAGGCAGCGACCGCACCCCGAGCACCTCCCGGATCCGGCCGACCGCGCGCCGGGCGGCCTGCAGGTCGTCGAAGCCGTGGCCGAGCGCCGCCACCGGGGCGGTCAGTCCCAGCCCCAGGAGCAGGAAGGGCAGCAGGTCCGCCGCGGCCAGGGAACCGTCCGTGATCAGAACCGTCCCGCCGGCCAGCACGACCAGCAGCACGAACGGCGGCGACAGCGCCAGCTGCATCCCGGCGGCGATGCCGGACAGGCCGCGCACCCACCGGAGCATGGTGTCGGCGAAATCGTCCGTGGCCGTGCGGAAGCTGCGGTGGGCGCGCTCGCCCCCGCCGAACGCCTTGATCACCGAGATGCCCTGCACGAACTCCACGGCCGCGTTCGAGATCCGCCCCATCCCCTCGTCGAGCGCCTCCTGCTCGCGCCGGCGGCTCGGGGTCATCATCAGCGGGACCAGCGCCACCGCCAGCAGCACCGGGATCATCGTGATCAGCGTGAGCCGCCAGTCGACGGTGAACAGGTAGATCAGCGACACCAGCGGCACCACGAACGCGGAGACGAACTCGCCGGGGAAGTGGGCGATGAGCGGGTGCACGGCACTCACGTCCGGCCCCACGACCTTGGCCAGCTCGCCGGTCCGCCGCCGGGAGAACCAGCCGATCGGCACCCGCCCCAGCCGCGCGGCCAGGTGCCGGCGCAACGACAGCTCCACCCGGGCGTCGAGCAGGTGCCCGATCCCGGACGACGCGACCGTGAACAGCAGCCGGACGAACAGGCCGGCCGCACCCGCGAGCACGACGGTCCAGACCCGGCCGGCATCGGCCGGGCCGGGCGACAGGAGCGTACGTCCCAGCTCGACGACCGCCAGCAGCGGCGCCAGACCGGCGACGGAGCCGATCACCTGCAGGATGACGACGGTGGCGAAGCTCCACCCGTAGGGGCGCAGCAGATCTCCCAGGCTCTGGGGCGGCGCGGCCGGCTCCCTCGCCTCGGCGGTGAGGCCGGTGGCGGTCACCGCGCTCACTCGGCCAGCGCCCGGCGCAGGGTGTCGCCGAGTTCGGCGATCTGCCGCTGCGACACCTCGGCGGACATGATCGCCTGCGACCCGTGGAAGGTGCCCGGCCACTGGTGCAGCTCGACCGGCACGCCCGCCTGCAGCAGGCGCAGCGCGTAGGCGATGTCCTCGTCGCGGTTCGGGCACAGCTCCGCGGTGGCGACGTAGGCGGGGGGCAGGCCGGACAGGTCGGTGGCGCGCGCCGGGGCGGCGTACGGCGAGGTGGCCGGTGAAGCGGGCGTGTCACCCAGGTAGTGCCGCCACGCCGCGGCGAGCTTGCCGCGATTGAGCCAGGGCGTGTCGGTGAAGTTCCGTGCCGACCAGGTCTCCAGCCGGTCGTCGAGCCCGGGCTGATTGAGCAGCTGGAAGCGGATCGCCGGCCCCTGCCGATCGCGCGCCCGCAACGCCACCGCGGCCGCGAGCCCCCCGCCCGCGCTGTGCCCGCCGACCGCGATCCGCTCCGGATCGACGCCGAGCTCGGCGGCGTGCTCGGCCGTCCACTCCAGTACGGCGTAGGCGTCGTCGAGGGCGGCCGGGAACCGGTGCTCGGGCGCCAGCCGGTAGCCCACCGAGATCACCACCGCCCCGGAGCCGTCCGCGAGCCGGGCGGCCCACGGGTGCTCGGTGTCCACGTCACCCATGACGAACCCGCCGCCGTGCAGCCAGACGATGGCGCCCTGGGCCAGGTGCGGGCGATAGATCCGCACCGGCACGTCCGGATCGGCGGCCACCGTGCGGTCCTCGATCTCCATGCCCGAGGTGTCGGGCGCCGGCATCCTGGCGGCGAGCTCGGCGAAGGACTTGCGCGCCGTGAACGGGTCGGTCAGGTCAGCCGGGGGGAACAACGGGACGAATGCTTCCAGTTCAGGATCCATGCCGGCCATCCTCCCGGCCGGCACCCCCCGGCATCATCCGCCACCCGTCGGGCATCCTGCCCGGATAGCGCAACGATCGGCGCAACGATCGGCGGGGCCGTCAGCGCGCAGAGCGGCCCAGGAAGATGGCCGGCAGCCGTGGCCAGGGCCTCGTCGCGGTCCTCGGCGTCCGCCCAGCGCTCGACGTCCCGCAGCGCCCGGTCCAAAACGTGCGCCGCGTCCCGCAGGACGAGGTGGCCGGCACCCTCGGGGAGCCGTTGCCGGTCCAGGTCGATCCCGCCGCGGAAGTCCACGTCCGTCCCAGGGGTCCGCGGAGAAGGTGATACGGGAAGCTGGGAAAGCCCTGACCGGCCAGTCTCCGAATTTGCTGTGTGAAATATGGCAACGTGCCGGGCCCGCGACGGAGGACGACAACCATTTTCCTCCCTCGCGGGCCGGCACGTGCCCGTCGTGAATGGGGACCGTCAGATTTCTTCCACGCTGCTCGGCTCACGCCGGGACAGATCGATGCCGAGTTCCTCCGCCGCGCGGAAGACGTCGTCGTCGGTGTCGCGCATCTCGATGGACATGCCGTCGCTGGAGAGCACCTCGACGTTGAGGCACAGCGACTGCATCTCCTTGATGAGGACCTTGAAGGACTCGGGGATGCCCGGCTCGGGGATGTTCTCGCCCTTGACGATGGCCTCGTAGACCTTCACCCGGCCGATGACGTCGTCGGACTTGATGGTCAGCAGCTCCTGCAGGGCGAAGGCGGCGCCGTACGCCTCCAGCGCCCACACCTCCATCTCACCGAAGCGCTGGCCACCGAACTGGGCCTTACCGCCGAGCGGCTGCTGGGTGATCATGGAGTAGGGGCCGGTCGACCGGGCGTGAATCTTGTCGTCGACCAGGTGGAGCAGCTTGAGGATGTAGACGTAGCCGACCGCGATCGGGTACGGGAACGGCTCGCCGGAGCGGCCGTCGAACAGCCGGGCCTTCCCGCTGCTCTCCACCAGCCGTTCCCCGTCACGGTTGGGGACGGTGCTGCCGAGCAGCCCGACGATCTCCTCCTCCCGCGCGCCGTCGAAGACCGGGGTCGCCATGTTGGTGCGCGGGGCGACCTTCTCGAAGCCCTTGTCACGCAGCCGCTCGGCCCACGCCTCCTCGATCCCGGAGATGTCCCAGCCCCTGGCGGCGATCCACCCCATGTGCATCTCGAGGACCTGGCCGACGTTCATCCGGCCCGGCACGCCGAGGGGGTTGAGGATGATGTCGACCGGGGTGCCGTCCTCCAGGAACGGCATGTCCTCGACCGGCAGGATCTTGGAGATGACGCCCTTGTTGCCGTG